>DATGAX010000061.1:0-6064 GCA_035312965.1 Acidimicrobiales bacterium | reverse complement strand
GATCTGGAAGACGAGCTCTTCGACCCGGAGGGGGACAACTCCGGGCGGGGCCTGGGCCTGAGCGGGCCGCAGGTGCTGATCAGCACGTTGGAGCGGTCCCGCACCGGCCGCATGCGCGACATAGTGGCCACCGTCCAGCGGGAGCAGGACGAGATCATCCGTGCTCCCCTCGCCGGGATCCTGGTCGTGCAGGGCGGCCCGGGCACGGGCAAGACGGCGGTCGCCCTCCACCGTGCCGCCTACCTCCTCTACACGCACCGCTTCCCGCTGGAGAGCCAGGGCGTGCTGGTGCTCGGACCGAACCCCACCTTCCTCCGGTACATCGAGCACGTGCTGCCGTCCCTCGACGAGACCGGCGTCGAGCTGTCCACGGTCAACGGGTTGTACTCGACCACCCGGCCGGAGGCGACCGAAGACGGCCCCGTCGCCCGGCTCAAAGGAGACGCCCGCATGGCGCGGGTGATGGCCCGGGCCGTGGGTGACCGGCAGCGTCCCCTGCGCGACACGGCGGAGATCCCGTACGGCCGTCGGGTGCTGCGCATCACCCCCTCGCTGTCGGCCCAGCTGGTCGCCGCGGTCAAGCGGCGTCCCGGCACGCACAACGCCCGCCGGCGCACGCTCGAGCAGGTGCTCTGGCGCCACCTCGCCGAGCAGCTGTCGGCCGAGGCGGCCGACGGCAAGGAAGCCGAGGCGGTGTCGGCCGACGAGCTGGGCCGGCAGCTCCGGAGGGAGCCGCACATGGCCGAAGCGCTCGAGCGGATGTGGCCGGTGCTCACCCCGGAGGAGCTCCTTCACGACCTCTTCGGGGCCCGCCCGCTGGTGGAGCTGGCCGGGCGCGGGACTCTCACCGCGGCGGAGCAGGAGCTGCTCTACCGCCGCCGGGGCGACCGCCAGGAGGTCATCAGGTGGACCGACGCCGACGTGCCGCTCCTCGACGAGGCGTTCGCCCTCCTCGGGCCCCGGCGCAAGGGATCGCCGGAACGGGGCGACGGGATCCGGACCTACGGGCATGTGGTGGTCGACGAGACCCAGGATCTCTCCCCGATGCAGCTTCGCATGGTCGCCCGGCGTTCGCTATCCGGCTCGATGACCGTCGTCGGCGACGTAGCTCAGGCCACCGGTCCGTGGGCGCCCTCTTCCTGGTCCCAGATAGTCGAGCACCTGCCGGCCCGTCGTGGATGGCGGCTGGTCGAGCTGACGGTCAACTACCGGACCCCGAGCGAGATCATGGAGCCGGCGGCCCGCGTGCTCGAGCAGGTGGCGCCCGGTATGCGCTCGCCTGACTCGGTGCGGGCCTCGGGGCGGCCACCCCGTATCGTGCGGGCGTCCCGGCCGGAGGGATTCGAGCGGGCCGAGCGGCTGGCCGAGTCGGTGGTCGCCGCGGTGCGGGACGATCTGGCCGAGCAGGGGGCCGGGACGGCCGCCGTGATCGTCCCGCCGACCCTCGCCGGCGCGGTGGCGCGGGCTCTGGCCGAGAGCGGCGTCCCGTTCGGAACAGCCGGCCGGGACGCACTGGACCTGCCCGTCACCGTACTGACCGTCGAAGACGCCAAAGGCCTCGAGTTCGACTCCGTCACCGTGGTCGAGCCCTCCCGCCTGGTCGGGGAGTCGGCCCAGGGCCTGCGGGCTCTCTACGTCGCCTTCACCCGGGCCACGCAGCGGCTCAACATCGTCCATTCGGAGCCGCTGCCGGCCGTCCTCGCCGGCGTCAGCCAGCACTCGGCCTGACCGGCCCCCGGCCGGCTCCGACAGCCGTGCCGGCGACCGGCTCCGCCTAGGCTCGGCCGCGATGCCTCTCGCCACCGTCGACAAGCAAGCCCTCGCCGAACTGGTCCGCCGGACGGGGTACGAGCGGCGAGAGGAACCCTTCCAGCTCAGCTCCGGTGGTTGGAGTCACGACTACGTCGACGGCAAGTACGCCATCGCCACCGGAGCCGCCCTGCGCCAGGCCAGCCAGGCGGTGGTCGATCTGGTCGGGGAGCCGTTCGATGCGGCGGGCGGCCCCACCATGGGCGCCGATGCGCTGGCCCACGGCGTGGCTCTGCTCACCGGGTGCGCCTGGTTCTCGGTGCGCAAGGAGGCGAAAGGCCACGGCCGGGGCGCGTGGGTGGAGGGCACCCGGATCCACGGTGGTGAGCGGGTAGTGATCGTGGAGGACGTGGTCTCCACGGGGGCGTCGTTGCTCCGGGCCGCCGAACGGGTCCTGGAGCTGGGCGCCCAGGTCGTGGCGGCCACCGCGCTGCTCGACCGGAGCCCGCGCGTCGCCGAGCGGTTCGCGCAGGCGGGGATCAGGTGGGAGCCCCTGCTCACCTGGACCGACCTCGGTATCGAGCCGCTCTAGAACGCCGAGGTGGACCTGGACGCCACTGACCTGGCCGACGACCCGATCGAGCAGTTCCGGCTGTGGTTCGACGCCGCCCTGGTGGCGGGGGAAGCGGAGCCCGAGGCCATGGCGCTGGCCACCGCCTCGGCCGCGGGCCGGCCGTCGGTTCGGCTCGTGCTGATGCGCGGGTTCGATCACCGAGGGTGGACCTTCTACACCAATTCCCGCAGCCGCAAAGGCGCCGAACTGGCCGAGAACGCCTGGGCCGCGGCCGCCTTCCGCTGGAATCTCACGGGCCGGCAGGTGCGCATCAGCGGGCCGGTCCAGAAGGTGGAGCCGGCCGAATCCGATGCCTACTTCGCCACGCGGGCCAGGGAATCCCAGATCGGAGCGTGGGCTTCGCACCAGTCCGAGGTGCTGGCCGACCGGGCCGAGCTGATGCAACGGTATGGCGAGGTCGAACGGCGCTTCGCCGGCGCCCAGGTCGAGCGACCGCCATGGTGGGGCGGCTACCGCGTCGAGCCAGAGGAGGTGGAGTTCTGGCAGCAGGGCTCCTTCCGGCTGCACGACCGGCTCCGGTACCGCCGGGATGGCTCGGGTTGGCGGCTCGAACGCCTCAATCCGTAGGGCCCGGTGGCACGTCCGGGCCGGGAGCCCGTCCCGGCGACCCGCGATTTGGTACACATGGTCGATGGATGAGGGGCCAGGGGACCTGGAGGTCGACCTCGACAGCTTCGCCCGGGCCTACGAGTCGGGCGCCCGCGTACTCGACGTCCGCAACCCTGACGAGTACCGGGCCGCACATGTTCCGGGCGCGGTGCTCATACCCCTGCCGGAGCTGGCCGCCCGCCAGGAGGAGATCCCCGACGGCGACCCGCTGTACGTGATCTGCGCCGTGGGGGGTCGAAGCCTGACCGCGACCAAGGCGCTGCGCCAAGCGGGATACCGGGCGGTGTCGGTGGCCGGAGGGACCAACGGCTGGATAGAGCGGGGCGGGCGAGCGGCCACCGGGGACGACGCGGGCTGACTCGGGGGCGCGCCGGTGTCATAGCGGCGGTGGCGGCATCGCTCGCCGTGCTGGTCGGGGCGGACGGCCTGGCCGCCGCGCTCGGCCCCCATCTGCGGCCGCCGCTGTACTGGCCGACGTTCGAGGTCCAGCACAAGTACGGGCGCATGGCGCAGCTCGGGCCGTCCCGGACAAGGGTGGTCCTGTTGGGGGATTCCGTGCTGGACTCGGCGGCCGATCCGGAGGTCATGGCGGCGGAGGGGCAGCCCGGCGTCTACAACGCGGCGCTGGCAGGCGAGCCGCTGCCCGTTCTCGCCGAATGGGCCATCCGGGTCGTGGAGCCCAGGTTCCACCCGGCCACCGTGGTGCTCGGCTTCGACATCAATGTCGTCAACGGCGACCTGCGCAGCCAATTGCCCCTCCTCGCCGAGTTCCACCATTCCCGTCCCGTGGCGGTGGCGGAGGGCCGCGGCGGCCTATTCGACCACGTCGACGGCTGGTTGGAGCGGCACGTGGCTCTCTACCGCGACCGGTCCGTGCTGCGTCAGCCGTTCGACCCACCCGCAACCCAGGGAAGTCTCATCTACGACCCGCCTCTGTCCCCGGCGGGGTGGAACCAGGAGTTCCGCGAGAAGCAGCTGCCGAGCAGTCCGGCGGGGCTCCAGCAGGCGGCGGCCGAGCTGCGAGCCGGCCTGTTCGCCCGCCCGCGGCCCAGCCCGGCAGAGGCGGCGTTGATCGCATCGCTCGTGGGCGATCTCCGCCGGCGGGGCGTGCGGGTGGTGTTCGTGGCCCTGCCCGAGAGCCCGGTCCTGCCCATCGTCGTGCCAGGAGGCGCGGCGGTGATCGACGCCGAGAGGGCCACCATGCTCGGGGCCGCCCGGGGTGCCGGTGCCCAGGTGCTGGTCGCGGGCCGGTGGCCGGCGGCCGACTTCGCCGACGGCGTCCACCTCGACGCCGCCGGCTCCGAACGGTTCAGCCAGTGGTTGGCCCAGGAACTGCGAGCGACCGGGTGACGTTCAACTCCCTCCAGTATGCGGCCTTCCTCGCCGGCGTCCTCCTCATCTACTGGCGCCTGCCCATGCGGGGCCAGAACCTGCTGCTGCTCGGGGCGTCCTACTGGTTCTACGGCGCCTTCGACTGGCGCTTCCTGGGGCTGCTCCTGTGCTCCACCACGACGGATTACACGGTGGGGCTGCTGATGAACCGCCGGGACCACGAGCGGTGGCGGCGCACCGTCTTCGGCTGCTCCCTCGCCGTCAACCTGGGGATCCTCGGGTTCTTCAAGTACTACGACTTCTTCAGCGGCGAAGGGATCCGGCTGCTCCACCATCTGCACGTCGACCTGGCGCCGCCCGTCCTGCGGATCCTGCTGCCCGTCGGCATCAGCTTCTACACGTTCCACGGCATCTCCTACACGTTCGACGTGTACCGGCGCCGGATCGAGCCGTGCCGGGACCCGATCGCGTTCGCCGTGTTCGTCGCGTTCTTCCCCCAGTTGGTCGCCGGCCCGATCGGCCGGGCCGAGCGCCAGCTGCCTCAGTTCCGGTCGCCCCGCCGGCGACCGGACCGGGCCGAGACGGGCCGCGCCGTCGGCCTCATCCTGGTCGGCCTGTTCAAGAAGGTGGCCATCGCCGACACCCTCGCCCCCTACGTCGACACCGCGTTCCGCAACCCCACCCAGCAGGGCTCGGTCACGCTCCTCCTGAGCGTCTACGCCTTCGCCCTGCAGATCTACGGCGACTTCGGCGGCTACACCGACATCGCCCGCGGTTCGGCCGCCCTGTTGGGCATCGAGCTGCCGCTCAACTTCGCCCAGCCCTACCTCTCCCGCAGCGTCACCGAGTTCTGGCGCAGATGGCACATCTCCCTCTCCAGCTGGCTCCGTGACTACCTGTACGTGCCGCTCGGGGGCAACCGCGGCCCGGCGTGGGCGACCTACCGCAACCTGATCATCACGATGCTTCTGGGCGGGCTGTGGCACGGGGCGGCCGCCACCTTCGTGGTGTGGGGCGGCCTGCACGGCTCCTACCTCGCCGCCGAGCGGCGGTTCCTCCCGGCCGCCGACCGCGACGCCGGCCGACCCTGGTCGTGGCGGCGCGACCCGCTCCGGGCCTTCGCCACCTTCAACCTGGTGTGCGTGGCGTGGGTGTTCTTCCGGGCGACCGGGGTCCGGGGGGCCGGGCACTACCTGCTGCGGATCGGCGAGCTCCGGCCCGGTCCGGTCGACCGCAACCTGGTGCTGGTCCTGGCCGCCGCCACCTTGGCCACGCTGGCCGTCGACGTGACGGCGCGGGTCGCGCCCCGGCCGGCGGCCGGTTGGCGGCGCGGCGTCGCCTACGGGGCGATGGTCACGGCCGTCGTCCTCTGCAGCGGGGGGACGCCCGTGCCCTTCATCTACTTCCGGTTCTGACGGCTATCTGCCGGCCCGGTCCTTGGGCTGGCCGCAGTCGGAGACGGGGAGATCGGCCTCCGAGTAGCCCAGCTCCGCCTCGATGCGCTTCAACCCGTCAGACAGGCCGCCGAGATCGCCCTGGAAGGTGTCGATCAGGTACCGCCGCACGCCGGCCACGTGGGTGGGGGCGGCCTCGGCCAGGCGGGCCGCGCCCTGGCGGGTCAGGTGGGCCATCGCCCCCCGCCCGTCCACCGGGCAGGACCGCCGCTCGACCAGGCCGGGGCGGACCATGCCGTCGATGCGCCGGGTGAGACCCGAACGCGACAGCAGCAGGCGGTCGGCC
>DATGAX010000060.1:0-7799 GCA_035312965.1 Acidimicrobiales bacterium | reverse complement strand
GACGACGAGGTCACACTCGCCGGCGATGGCGGTTACGGCGTCCTGACGGTTCTGCGTGGCGTAGCAGATGTCGGCGGCATGCGGCCCCACGATGCCGGGGAATCGTTCAGACAATCCGGACACAATAGCGGCCACGTCATCGGACGACAGGGTCGTCTGGGTGATGTAGGCAAGCCGTTCCGGATCGCGGACGACGAGCCCGGCCACGTCGTCGAGCGAGGTGACCAGGGCCATGTCCTCCGCTTCGCCCAGCGTGCCCTCGGTCTCGTCGTGGCCGGGATGGCCGATCATGACGACCTGGTATCCCTTCTCGGCGAAGCGGCGCACCTCGTGGTGCACCTTGGCGACGAGGGGGCAGGTGGCGTCTATGACCTGCAGGTCGCGCCCGGCCGCTTCTGAGCGGACCACGGGCGACACGCCGTGGGCGGACAGGATCACTGTCGCCCCGTCGGGGACCTCTGACAGCTCCGACACGAAGACGGCGCCGCGTTCCTGCAGCTCCTCCACGACGTGGCGGTTGTGCACGATCTGGCGGCGCACGTAGACAGGAGCACCGTAGCGGTCCAAGGCCCGCTCGACCGTCGAGATGGCGCGCTCGACGCCGGCGCAGAAGGAACGGGGCCCGGCCATGAGCAGCCGGCGTGGTCGGAGGGCGTCACCCCATCGGGCCAGCGCCGGGGCCGCGGCACGGAGGTGGCGCAGGGCCAGCCGCCCCGTGGCCAGGCTGGCAGGGGTCCAAAGCTCGCGGCGCGGGGTGTCGGCCACGACCCGGACCACCGCGGTGGGGATGTCCCATCCCGCGGCCAGCGCGTAAGCGGTCTCGGTGTCCACCGCCAGCGCTCCGGTGCGCCGCCAAGCGGCCCGCTCCGGCCCCCGTACGACGCGCCGGGCCGATACGACCGCCCCCACCTGCACGGGCAGGCCGGCCCGGCTCAGCTCGCCGGCCAGCAGGGGTGCCGACGCCAGGACGGCGACGACCCCCCCGTCCGCGTCCAGCACCCGGTCGGCCACGACGATGGTCCCGGGTGCCACCCCCGGTTCGAGGCCCCCGGCCACGCCGGCGACGGCCAGGGCGTCCGGCCGACCGGACCGGCCCAGTTCGGCGGCCGCCCGGGCGGCGCGGACCGGCCCCATACCGGTGCGCACCACGTCGAGCCCGGCGCCCGGCGGCAGGCCCCGTCGGACGGCGCGGGCCTCGATGCCCATGGCGGCGAGGACGGTCACCGTCATGACGCCGGCTCCCGATCACGCCGGGCGGCCGCCCACCGGCCCAGGGCAGAGAGCGGCCACACCAGCCGGTACAGGTGGTAGTTGATGCTGAAGTCCCACGGGAAGCCGGTTCCGGTGAACTCCGGCTCGTCCCAGGTCCCGTCGGAGGTCTGGTGCGCCACCAGCCACGAGATGCCGCGGGCGGCGGCGCCGGACCCCGCCTCCCCGGCCGAGATCAGGGCCAGCAGGGCCCAGGCCGTCTGCGACGCCGTCGACGTACCCCGGCCCCGCCAGCCCGGGTCGATGTAGGAACGGAGATCCTCCCCCCACCCGCCGTCGGCGTTCTGGTGGGCGGCCAGCCAGGCCACGGCCCGCTGGATCCGGGCGTCGGCCGGGGGGATGCCGGCCGCGACCAGGGCGGGGACGGCGGCCCCGGTGCCGTACACGTAGTTGACCCCCCAACGCCCGAACCAGGAGCCGTCCGCCTCCTGCTCCGACCACAGCCAATCGACGGCGCGCCGGATCACGTCGGCGGGCGCGCCCTCCTCGCCGGCCAGCATTTCGAGGACGTGGGCGGTTACGACGGCCGAGGGGGGATCGGTCACCTCGCCGAAGTCGCAGAACGGCAGCGCCGCCACCAGGCGGCTGGTGTTGTCGGCGTCGAACGCGCCCCACGCCCCGGAGCGGCTGCGCAGTCCGAGCGTCCAGGCCACCCCTCGCTCGCACGCCGCCTCGGCGTCCGGAGAGGGCCCGGTCCGGCGCAGGGCCATGATCACCTCGGCTGTGTCGTCGATGTCGGGGTAGTGGTCGTTGGCGAACTCGAAGGCCCATCCGCCCGGGGCCACCCCGGGCCGGCGCACCGCCCAGTCGCCCGCCACGGTGACCTCCTCGCCCGTGAGCCACGCCCCCGCGGCCTGCACCGCCGGGTGGTCCGCGGCGACCCCGGCGTCGGTCAGTGCGATGAGGGCGAGAGCGGTGTCCCAGACCGGTGACTGGCAGGCCTCGATGCGCCGCCCTTCGTCGTCGTCGATGGTGAACCGGTCGAGCCCGGCGAACGCAGCCCGCAGCACCGGGTGGTCGAGCGGGTACCCGAGCAGGTGCAGGGCGATGACGGAGTAGACGACCGGAGGCTGGATGCCGCCCCACAGGCCGTCGGCCTCCTGGCGCTCGAGGATCCACCGCTCGGCCCGGCTCAGGGCGGCCCGGCGCAGCCGCCCGGCGAGGGGCAGCCAGGCCGGCCGCCGCTCGTACAGGTGCAGCAACCGGTCGAGCGACCCGAACACCGCCCGGCTCCAGCGGGCGCCTTCGGGCGGGCGCCGGCGGCCCGGCCCGGCCAGTTCTTCGAGCGGGAAGGGCAGTGGCCGCGCCGGCCGGAAGGCCATGACGACGGTGAGGGCCACCACTGTCTGGCGGGCCCAGCAGGCGAAGTCGTAGATGCTGAGAGGCAACCGGGGGGACAGGAACATGATCTCGGCCGGGAGCACCGGCAGGTCCTCCCAGTCCCAGGCGCCGAGCATGGCCAGCCAGATCCGGGTGAAGACCCGGCTGGCGGCCACCCCGCCCTCGGCCCGGATCCACGCCGCCGCGGCCTGCATGTGGTCGGCCGCGGCCGGGTCGCCGGCCAGGCGCAGGGCTACGTATGCCTCGATGGTCGTCGACAGGTCGCCGGGGCCGCCGAAGAAGGTGGCCCAGGTGCCGTCCGGCCTCTGGTTGGACCGGATCCACCGGGCTGCCGGCGCCGTCGACGAAGGGTCCAGGACGCCGAGGAAGTGACGGAGCATCAGGTCCTCGGCATCCATGGTCACGTTGGTCTCGAGCTCGCCCTTCCACCAGCCGGCCGCGTCCTGCCGCCCGAGGAGATGTTCCGTGGCCGCCTTCGCCGCGGCGGCCGCTTCCTCCTCGAGCGAGGCGCGAGCGCCCCGGACTGCCGTCATGACTCCCTCTCGACCACGTACACGGCCAGATCGGCCAGGTCCCTGTGGGCGATGGCCGACAGCCGGACCCGTTCGAGTGCGCCGAGGGCGGCGTCGAGGTTGGCCTTGGCCCGCACCGCGGTCCACTCCCGGCCGCCGCACATCTCGACCAGATACCGGGCCCGTTCGACCTCGTCCGGTCCCAACGGCTCGAGCGGCGGCACGGCGTCCTCCGGTCCGAGGATCAGGGCCCGCAGCTCGTCGGCTTCGGAGCCTCCGGCGGCCAGGGCGGACACGACCGGCATCGACTTCTTGCGCTGGCGCAGGTCGGAACCGGCCGGCTTGCCCGTCGTCCCGGGGTCTCCCCAGATGCCGAGCAGGTCGTCGATGGCCTGGAAGGCCAGGCCCAGGTGGCGCCCGTAGTCGCGGAGGGCGCCGACCGTCGCTGGCGGGGCGCCAGCCAGGATGGCTCCGATGGACGAGGCGCAGCCCAGGAGGGCGCCCGTCTTGGCCGCCGACATGGCGGTGCACTGCTCCACTGTCACGGTGCGTCGCTTCTCGAAGGCGATGTCGTCGGCCTGGCCGGCGATCATGTCCGCGGTGGCGTCGGCCAAGGCGGAGCTGGCCGCCGGACCGGTGGCCGGCGAAGCCTCGAGCAGCACCTGGTGGGCCAGGACCTGCAGGGCGTCGCCGGCGACTATGGCCGGGCCGACCCCGAACACCGACCACACCGTCGGGCGGTGATGGCGCTCGGTGTCGGTGTCGATGATGTCGTCGTGGATGAGAGAGAAGTTGTGCACCAGCTCCACCGCCACTCCGCCTGGAACGCCCACCTCCGGATCGGCCCAGGCCGCCTCGGCGCCCAGGATGGCCAGGGTGGGGCGGATGCCTTTGCCTCCCGGGGCGTCGACCGGGTTCCCGGACCGGTCGATCCAGCCCATGTGGTAGGCGGCCAACTGCCGTATCTCGGGGGCCAGCCGGTCCACCGCGCTGGTGATGGCGGGGTGGATGGCCCGGCGGGACCGGGCGAGTACGTCGGAGACACCGATGGTCGGGGTCACGCCACCTCCTGGGGGACGGGTGTGCTGGCACGGGAATTCGAATCGGGAGCCGCCGCGGAGAGGGCGCGCGCCGCGTCCATCCCGCTGCGCACGGCCCCCTCCATCGTCGCTGGCCACCCGGTGGCCGTCCACGCCCCGGCCAGCACCAGGCCGGCGCGACGGGTCAGGGCGGGGGGCCGCAGGGCGGCGGTGCCGGGACGGGCCCGGAAGGTCGCCCGGCGCTCCTTGGTGACGAAGGCGTCGACGAGGGTGGCCTGTGTCACCGCGGGGAGGAGGGCGCCGAGGGCGGCGACGATGGAGGGCACGAGCTGGTCGGGCCGGGCGCCGAGAAGGGAGTCCGCCGCCGACAGGGAGACGGCCAGGTACTGCTGGCCCGGGCGCAACCGGTCCAGGCCGGACGCGGCGGTGCGGTCGAAGACCCACTGCACCGGGGATGCATGGCCGGCCATCACCTCCCAGCGGGTGACCCGGCGGTCGAAGACGAGGTGCACGTCGATCACGGCCGAATGGCCGAGCCCGGCCCAGATCCGGCGATCGGCCACGGCGGTCTCGGGGACCACGGTGGCCGCCTCCTCGTGGGGGAGGGCCACGACCACGGCGTCGGCTGGGAGCGGCCCATCCGGCGTGTACACCTCCCAGCTGGTCTCCGGGTCACCGGCGATGCCGGTTACCCGACAGCCGGTCCGGACCTCGACCCCGGCCCGGGCCAGGGCGGCCGCGGCGCGTTCGCCGTGCAGACGGCCGAGCGGCACCGCGCTCCAGCCGATGTCGGCCGCCGCCCGGTCGCCCAGGACGCCGGTCTTGAACACCATGGCCGCCGCCGCCAGCGACGCCTCCGCGGCCGGCAGGTTGACGGTGGGCACCGTGATCAGATCCCAGATGCCGGTCACCGCTTCGGGCGTCTGGCCGTGGGCGGCCAGCCACTCGCCGAAGGTGATCCGGTCCAGCGCCGGATCGGCCGCGTCGAGCCGGGCCAGCCCGGCCAGCGCACGGCCGAGGGCCAGCCGGCCGGCGAGCGGTACGTGCGGGAAGCGCAGCAGCGAACCGGCGAGGTGGAGGGGCACGGGCAGGTCCCGCCGGCGCAACCGGGCCGTCAGCGGGCCTCGAGGAGAGGGCGCCACCACGGGCAGGTCGAGCGGTCGGGGGGCGACGGTGTCGCCGGTGGCGCCGATCCGGTCCAGGAAGCGCTGGTAGGCGTCGCAGCAGGCGAGGTAGACGTGCTGGCCGTTGTCCATCTGCACGCCATCGCGCTCGAAGGACCACGTGAGGCCGCCCAGGCGGCGCTGGCGTTCGAGGAGGACGACCCGGGCGCCCTGGTCGGCGCACTCGAGGGCGGCGGCCAGGCCGGCCAGCCCTCCGCCCACGACCGCCACCGTCCGGCCGCGGAGGGATGCGGTGGTCATATCCGACCCCGCGCCAAGGCCCGGGCGGCGACGCCCGCCTTCTGCCAGGCCGGCAGGGACAACCGCCCCCGCAGCACCGCGGCGGGGTCGCGCCGGATGGTCACGAGCAGCCGGTGGTAGATGCCGGCCATGGCCGCGGTGCAGGCCCTCGACCGCCTATCCAGGAGCGGTAGCAGTTGGAGTCCCCGCTCGTACCATTCCTCGGCCCGGCCCGTCTCGAACGCGACCAGGGCGACGAGTCCCTCTTCGGGGCCGTCCAGGTCCGGGCCGACGCCGAAACGCTCGAGGTCGGCCGACGGCAGGTAGACCCGGCCCAGGCTGTGCCGGTCCTCGACGATGTCGCGCAGGATGTTCGTGATCTGCAACGCCACACCCAGGTCGTCGGCCAGCCCCTCGGCTCGGGCCGGATCGGTGGAGCCGTAGATCGCCAGGCTGAGCCGGCCGACCGTCCCGGCGACGCGCCGGCAGTACCCGACGAGGTCGTCGAAGGTGGCGTACCGGGTGCCCACCACGTCCATCTCGCAGCCGTCGACCAGCTCCTCGAGAGCGCTGACGGGCAGCGGGTAGCGCCGGCACACGTCGGCCACGGCCAAAATGACGGGGTCGTCGGCCGGCCCCCCCCGCTGCTCCGACCGCAGCTCGCCGATCTGCTTGCGCGCCGCGGCCAGCGCCTCGAGCTTGGCCGCCGGCGGGCCCGGCTCGTCCCCGATGTCGTCGATGCGCCGGGCCAAGGCGTACAAGGCCGACATGGCCCGCCGCTTCGGTTCGGGTAGGAGCTTGATCCCGTAGGAAAAATTGCGGGCCTCGGCGGCGGTGATGGCCTCACAGCGCCGGTAGGCGTCGTCGAGGTTCACGGCCGGGGCTTCCTGCGGGCGGAGGTGGTCATCAGGAGTCGCCGGGCCACGTGGCGGGCCCGGGGCCGGCGGGGGGCGCGGAGCACGTCGAAGTCGCGCCGCGCGATGTCATCGAGGGCGGCGTGCCCGCCGGCGACGAATCCGGCCACCGCGAGACGGGCCCGGCCGGGCAGGCCGTCGAGGAGGGGCGTGCCCCGGTCGAGCCAGGCCCGGGCCCGGGCTACTTCGAAGGCCATCAGGGCCCGCAGGTTGGGTCCGGCCGGCGCCGGCCGGCGCAGATCGGCGGGCTCGACGCCGAAGCGGTCGCGGTCCACAGCGGGCACGTAGATCCTCCCGGCCAGGGCGTCCTCGCGTACGTCCTGCCAGTGCTCCACCAACTGCAGGCCGGTGCAGATGCAGTCGCTCAGCTCGATGCGGGCCGGGTCGGTGACACCGAAGGAGGCGAGCACCATGCGGCCGACGGGATTGGCGGAGAGGGTGCAGCAGCCCTGAAGCTGGTCGAACGTGGCGTAGTCGTGCACGGCCTGGTCCAGCCGGTTGGCCTCCACCAGGTCGAGCAACGGCTGCGGGTCCATGTCGAGCTCCGACGCCGACCGGGTCGCGGCGGCCACCAGCGGGTGTGCCCCGGTGCGGCCATCCAGGGCGGCCCGGACGTCTCCCTCCAACCAGTCCAGGGCGGCCAGGCGGTCGCCGGCATAGGAGTCGCCGATCTCGTCGGTCAGGCGGGCGTAGCCGTAGAAGGCGATCAGGTGCCGCCGGGCGGAGGCGGGGAGTACCCGGCTGGCGACCGCGAAGTTCTCGCCGGCCGCCCGCCTGAGGACATCCGCCGTGTCGGGGAGGCCGGCGGGCCGGCCTTCCCCATTCGAGGTGTAAGAGAGTGACCGCGTGGTCACAACTTAGTACGCGGCCGACCCCCAGCCGATCATGGTCGCCTCAATGCAGATGATCGGGCGGCCAGTCCGTGCCGATCGACCACTGCAGCACCGTGGCGAACGCCGATTCGATCACGCGCAGCCCGGCCTGGATGGCGTCCTCGCCGTCGCCGTCGGCCTCGTCGGAGATGAAGGGCCGGCCCGCGGTGGTGGCCAGCGTCCGCAGCACGCGGCGGGCCAGGTCCGCACTGGGCTCGTGCCCCTTGGCCGCCCGGGCCCCCAACTCGAGCAGCATCGGGAGGACGTCGGCCACCACGTAGCCCAACACCAGGGCGGACTTCTCCGGGTCGTGGCGCAGCCCGTCCACGCCCCCGAGGGAGTCGAGCGCCGACTGGAACCGCTCGGTCGTGTCATCGAGAAGGGTCTCGATGGCGGCCGTCAGCAAGGCCTCTTTGGACGGGAAGTACCGGTAGACGTTGCCCTTGGC
>DATGAX010000059.1:0-5691 GCA_035312965.1 Acidimicrobiales bacterium | reverse complement strand
GGCCTGCCGTACCAGATCCTGGCCGGCGTGGAGCCGGTGCAGGGCGGCTGGCTGGTCGCCGCCGGCAACCTGCAGGGGATCAACCTGGCGCCCCAGACGGCGCAGGTGATGCCCACCCTGGCCGAGGTGCTGGACTACCGGCCGTCTTACACGGTGGTCGCCCTGCACGCCCCGATCGGCGTCATGGAGCAGCCCGGCGAGCGGCGGGCCTGCGACGTGGAGGCCCGCCAGCGCCTGGGCCGCCGGGCCGGGTCGGTCGTGCCGGCGCCCAGCCGGGCCCTGCTGGACGTGACCACGTACGAGGACGCCCGGGCCATCGACCCCGGCCTCGACATCGTCCGCTGGCGGTCGATGGCCAAGGCCATCGAGGCCATCCGCGAGGTGCAGTCGTGGCGGCAGCGCACCGTGTTCGAGGTCAACCCCGAGCTGGCCCTGACCACCATGAACGACGGCCAGCCCATCGGGTACGGCCGGCGCTCGCAGCTGGGGCGGGAGGCCCGCCGCCGCCTGGTCGAGGAGAAGCTCCCCGGCGCCACCAGCGTCCTGGCCCGCCGCCCGTCCGGCGTCCGCGAGGAGAAGCTCATCGACGCCCTGGCCGATCTCTGGACGGCGCGGCGCATCATGGCCCGGGCCATCACCCGGATGTCGGACCCGCCGACCTGGGACGAGGACGGCGTCCGGATGGACATCGTCTCCTAGCTCGCCGCTTTTGCCGCCCGTTGACCCTGTGGCCTGAAAGGTCCGATGCCGGCGGAGCGGGTATGACTCTCCTGTCCGCGGGACTCGACGACGAAACGCAGGGTGACGGACGTAATCTGCGATGAAGATCACGGAAAGAGGGGGGTCCCGGGGGATGAGGCTCGAGCAACTCCGCGATGAACGCGTGCTGCCGCCCCGGGTCGCCGACGTGGGCATGGCCCGCGAGGCGTCGCGGCGCCGCCGGCTGCGCTGGCTGCTCCTGCTCTTCCTGGCGGTGGCCGGCTGGCTGTGGTCGTCGACCGTCGCCGGGCGGCTGCTCGGCCAGCCCCATCTGACGGAGGGGGAGGCCCGCATCATCCCGCTGTTCCTCCTGGTCGGGGCGGTACTGGCGGTGATGGTCGTGCCCCTGATCGTGGCCGGCCGCTCGCCGCACGTGCGCTACCGGCCCGAGGACATCGACGTCTCCCTGGAGGATGTCAAAGGGTCGCCCGTGGTGGTGGAGGAAGCGGTGCGCACCCTCAACCTCTTCCTGGCCCACGCCACGTTCCGCGCCGAGATGGGCGGCACACCACGCAAGGGCGTCCTGTTCGAGGGGCCCCCCGGCACCGGCAAGACCTACCTGGCGAAGGCGTTGGCCCACGAGGCCGGGGTGCCGTTCTTCTTCGTGTCGTCGTCGGCGTTCCAGTCCATGTTCTACGGGCAGACCAACCGCAAGATCCGGTCCTTCTTCTCCGCGTTGCGGGAGACGGCCCGCAAGGAGGGTGGGGCCATCGGCTTCATCGAGGAGATCGACGCCATCGGCGCCACCCGGGCCGGGATGACCGGCAGCGGCGGCCGGGAAGGCATCGCCGGCGTGGTCAACGAGCTGCTCATCCAGATGCAGTCCTTCGACCAGCCGCCCCGCCGGGTGCAGTGGCTGAGCGGCGTGGTGGAGATCGTCAACCGCTTCCTGCCCCCCGACCGCACCCTGCGCCGGCCCGGCGCGGCCCCGGCCAACGTGCTCATCATCGGCGCCACCAACCGGGCCTCGGACCTGGACCCGGCCCTCCTGCGGCCCGGGCGCTTCGACCGCACCATCACCTTCGACCTCCCCAGCCGGTCGGGGCGCAAGGAGATCCTGGATCTCGAGCTGTCCCGCCGCTCCCACGACCCCGACGTGGCGGCCCGGACCGACCGGCTGGCGGCCGCCACCTTCGGCTACTCCCCCGCCATGCTCGTGCACCTGCTGGACGAGGCGCTGGTGTGGGCGCTGCGGCGCGGCGCCTCGGCCATGTCGTGGGAGGACGTGCAGAAGGCCAAGCTGACCGAGGAGGTCGGGCTGGCCCAGCCGGTCGAGTACACCGAGGTCGAGCGGCGGGCCATCGCCACCCACGAGGCGGGCCACGCCACCGTCGCCTACCTGGTGGGCAAGTCCCGCAAGCTCGAGGTGCTGTCGATCATCAAGCGCAGCGCCGCCCTGGGCCTGCTGGCCCACTCCGACCTGGAGGAGAGGTTCACGCAGACGGAATCGGAGCTGCGGTCGTTGATCCAGATCTCCTTGGGCGGGCTGGTGGCCGAGCAGATCTTCTTCGGCGAGCGCAGCTCCGGGGTGGCCAGCGACCTCAAGTACGCGACGACCCTCGCCGCCCAGATGGTGGGGATGCTCGGGATGGGCGACAGCCTGCTGTCGTACGAGGCCATCCAGGCCGGCACCAACCTGGTCGGCAAGGTGCTGTCCTCCGACGAGGGCCGGCAGGCGGCGGCCGCCCTGCTGGACCGCTGCCGGGCCGAGGTGGTGGGGCTCATCGAAGCCCACCGCCACGTGGTCGAAGCCCTGCGGGACGCCCTCCTCGAGCACGACGAGCTGGTCGGCGACGAGATCCTGCAGGTCATCCAGGGGGCGGTCAGCCAACCGGCCTAGCTGCGCCCGGCCCGGGCACCGGTACTGACCTTGGTCCCTACCGCCGGGCCCGGCGCGGGTGGAGCATGGACTCGACCCCTTCAGGAGGCGTCGAGTGTTCCAGGTACGGATTCATGGCCGAGGCGGCCAGGGCGTGGTGACGGCGGCCGAGATGCTGTCGGTGGCCGCCTTCCTCGACGGCCTCCACGCCCAGGCTTTCCCGAGCTTCGGCTCGGAGCGGATGGGCGCCCCGGTCGTCGCCTACTGCCGGATCGCCGACCACCCGATCCGCACCCACGAACCGGTGACCGCCCCCGACGCGGTCGTGATCGGCGACCACACGCTGGTGCACCAGGTCGACCTGCTCGCCGGTTTGGGTCCGGACGGGTACGTGCTGATCAACACCTCCCGACCGCTGGACGAGCTGCACATCGGCGAGATGCGACAACTGCTACGGGGTGTGCCCCGACAACGCCGTCGTGAAGCTGGGTCCCGGCCGGCGCTACGAGATCAACTACGACTACTGCAAGGGCTGCGGCATCTGCGCCAAGGAATGCCCCTGCGGGGCCATCGAGATGGTGCCCGAGTCGATCTAGCGCCGCCTACATGGCCCGGCGGTAGTCGTGATCGATGCGGGCCGGGTCGGTCCGGGCGTCGAAGGGCCGGATCATGGACTGCACGCTGTAGGACGCGACCAGGCGGCCGTCACGGCTCCACACCCGCCCGTCCCCCTGGGTCAGGCCACGCCCCGACCAGATGGCGGTGTTCGAGTAGAGCAGCCACTCGGTGACGTCGACGTCGTCGTGCAGGCTGAGGGTGGCCTGCAGGATGCCCGTCGACAGCGAGACGTGGGCGTCGGCCTGGCCGATCCCCGGGTGGGGCAGCATGGCGGCGGCGATGGTCCAGTGGGTGGTCGACTGGGCCAGCAGGGCGGCGTGGAGGTACGGCTCGGCCGGCGCGTCGCGGAACCGGCACCACACGTGGATCTCGGGCGGCCCGGTGCGGTCCGGCTCGGGGCCGTAGACGCCGCCCACCACCCGCAGATCCCGGCCGGTGACCCCGAAGTCGCACCGCTCCGACTGCTCGGGCCCGTCGACGGCGGGCATGGCCGCGGCGTCGTGGACGAGGTCGGGGCGGTCGGCCGCGGTGAGCAGGATGCCGGCACTGCGCACCGAGCCGTCCTGGCCCGCTCTGACCTCGAGGGTCGAGAAGCTGCGGCCCCGGCGGACGGCGTCGACCTGGAAGTAGATCGGATCGGTGGCCATGGCGGCCCGGGAGAAGATCATGGTGGCCGACGTCACCCGCTGGCCGGGGACCGCCTTGGCCGCCGCCACTATGGCCGAGCCGATGATCTGGCCGCCCTCCACGACCGGGCGGGCGCTGTCGCCGTGGGCCGGGCCCTGGTAGGTGACGGCGTCGAGGGGCTGGACGTCCATGACCCGGACCAGCTCGGCCTGGTCGCCCCACGCCGGGAACCGGGTCGGAACCTCGGTCCCGTCCGGCCAGGTCTCCACCAGGACCACCCGCAGCTTCTCGTGGTAGAAGCAGACGTGGCCCTCGATGCCGGCGACCTGGGGGAAGGGGGTGCGGTACGTCCAGACGATGTTGTCCCCGGTGTCGGCCGGGGCGGCCCCCGGGAAGGTGAGGCTCCAGTAGTCGGCCTGGCCCTTGAAGGGGCAGACGGAATGGTGGTCGGTGGCCTCGAAGTACTCCCAGCGGACGTCCGCCTCCGGGAAGTACAGGCGGGGGACGTGGTCCTTCTCTAGGACGAACAGACAGGCGTCGCTCTCGGCCACCAGCACGTCCCCGGCCCACACCTGGCCCCGGTCGGGGCAGGGCACCAGGTCGATGTAGTAGTCGGGGTAGCGGGGCCACGCCGACTCGACTTGCACGGCCATGTCTTCCAGTCCTCCCGTCGTCCCGTCCTCTCGGTACAGGACCCTAGTGAGGAGGGCCGCCCTACCGGCCGGTCAGCCGAAGGTGACGACGCTGGGGTCGGCCGCGCCCGCCCCGCTCCCGGAGGTCCGGCTCCACCGCCCGGAAGACGAGGTCCAGCGCCACCCGGCGAAGCCGACCTGGTGGACGTGGTACTGCCACGCATGGGCCACGATCCAGTAGGCGGCCGCCCATCCCTCCTTGGTCGACGCCTGGGCCCCGGTGGCAGCCCGGCCCAGCTCGCCGGGGGCCGCCGCGGCCAGCGCTCCGGGCAACGGGGCGGCGCCGGCGAACCCGGCCAGCCGGCAGGTGAAGGCGGCCGGAGCCTCCCCGGTCAGGGCGACGGCGAAGGCCCTGGCCTCGCTCTCCCACTGGGCGTAGGCGCTCCCGTCGGCGCTCTGCTGCACCGCCTGGCCCGCGTCGGCGACGGCCATGGTCTCCCACCCGGTGATCTGCGTCAGCCGGGCGTAGAACGCGGTGGCGGCCTGCACCGGGTCGAGCAGCTGGGCCCGGGTCCCCCACCCCTGCGACGGCCGCTGCTGGAACAGGCCGACCGAGTCGAGATCCCCGTACGGCAGGTTCCTGAGCTTGGACTCCTGGAGGGCGGTGGCCAGGGCCACCGTGACGGCGTGGTCGGGCAGCCCCATCCTGCCGCCTACGGCGGCGATGATGGCGGCGTCCTGAGCCTGGTCCGGCGCCAGCCGGTAGGTGGTGCCCTGGGCGGACGAGGTCACGGTGCACGACGAGTTGACGGTGGCGTGCCCGAGGAGCGATGAGACGGCGGCCGCTCCACCTCCCACCGCGCCCGCCACCACCAGGGCGGCGAGGAACCAGGCGAGCGGCCGGTGCCGGCGCGGCGGGCGCGACCGGCGCCGGCGACTTCTCGCCGCTCCGGCCCGGCGGGGGTCGGATCTGGTGGCAGTGGCGGATCGAGTCATACGGATACCGAGGGACGTCTGGCGACCCCTCAGCTTGCCAGCCGCGCCCCTCGGCCCGCAGTCACCTACGGGCCACCGGTTGCAGACCGTCGAGGGTGAGCGTGTACGCCGGGGCGTCGTAGCCGTCGTCGGCGGCCAGGTCGGCCAGCGCCCGGCCCGCCGCGGCGGAGTCGAGGATGCCTCCGAACCGTTCGAGGAACCTGGTCTCGGACACCCCGGCCTGGGCCGCGTACGTTTCGG
>DATGAX010000058.1:0-3911 GCA_035312965.1 Acidimicrobiales bacterium | reverse complement strand
CCCGGGAAACGACGTACAGCGGCTTGAAGTCGTTGTCCACGTCGACGCCCAGCCGCGACCACGCCTCACCCTTGTATGCGGCCGGCACGTCCGCCGCGTTGCGCGGCAGGTCGCGGATGTGGCCGATCGACGACTCGACGTCGTATTCGGAGCCGAGGTACTGGGCGATGGTGCGTGCCTTGGCCGGTGACTCGACGATGACTAGGGGCTTGGGCATGTTCGGCGCCAGGGTATAGCGGTGGCCGGCGGATCAACGACGATGGCCGGGCCCCGAGAACGGAGCCCGGCCATCGTGGGAGAGGGACGGGACAGCTACGAAGCGGTGATCGGCTCGGATTCCGGGGTGGGCAGGTCGGTATCCATGGCGGTCATCTTCCGCTTGGAGAAGGCCACGCCGGCCAGGATCACGATGCCGGCGGCGACCGCGATGATGGTCCGGGCCGCGGTGTTGTGGTGGAGGCTGATGACGGCGGGCAGGATCAGCAGGCTGACCAGGTTCATCACCTTGATCAGCGGGTTGAGGGCCGGGCCGGCGGTGTCCTTGAACGGGTCGCCGACGGTGTCGCCGATGACGGCCGCCTTGTGCGCCTCGGACCCCTTGCCGCCTTCGTGGCCGTCCTCGATGTACTTCTTGGCGTTGTCCCAGGCGCCACCGGAGTTGTTGAGGAAGTTGGCCATCAGCTGGCCGGTGAGGATGGTTCCGGCGAGGAACGCCCCGAGAGCCAGGTCGCCGATTCCGAACCCGACGACGGCGGGGGACAGGATGGCGAGCAGGGCCGGCGTGGCCAGCTCCCGCTGAGCGGCCGCGGTGCAGATGTCGATCACCCGGCCGTACTCGGGCCGCTCGGTGCGGTCCATGATCCCCGGGTGCTCCCGGAACTGGCGCCGCACCTCCTGGACGACCGTCCCGGCCGAGCGCCCGACGGCGCGGATGGCCAGAGAGGAGAACAGGAAGGCGATGGAGCCACCGATCAGCAGACCGAGGAACGTCTCCGGGTTGGCCACGTTGATGATGGTCTGGCTCACGGACGTGAACAGGACGTTGGCGTCCTTGCCGGCCAGCTGCGAGAGCTGGACGGTCTGGCCGGCCGCGTTCACGGCTGTGCCCTTGGCGTTCTGGGCGATGGTCTGGATGTAGCTGGCGAAGAGGGCCACCGCGGCGATCACCGCCGAGCCGATGGCGAACCCCTTGGTGATGGCCTTGGTCGTGTTGCCCACCGCGTCGAGGCTCACCATGATCCGCTCCGGCTCACCGTGGAACTCGCCGCTCATCTCGGCGATCCCGGCCGCGTTGTCCGAGATCGGCCCGAAAGTGTCCTCGGACACCACGATGCCGGCGTTGGAGAGCAGGCCCAGGCCGACCAGCGACACCAGGTACAGCTCGTACTGGATGTCGCCCTTGCCGAGGGCGATGGCCACGACGACGGCGACGACGATGGCGATGATGGCCGGGAACGAGGACTCCAGCCCGGTGCTGATACCGGAGAGGACGGTGGTGGCCGGCCCGGTGCGGGTCGACTCGGCGATGTCGTGGACCGGTGTGGTCTCCGTCGACGTGTAGTACTCCGTGATCCGGCTGGCCACCTGGCCGAGGACCACGCCGGTCAGCACGGCCCAGAAGACCCGGTAGTTGTGCACGTACGTGGCGGAGACGATCAGGGTGCCGGCGATGGTCAGAACGGCGGAGGTGAGCAGGCCGCGGTTGATCGGGGCCATGGCCGTCTTGTCGCGAGGCGTGGCCCGCACGACGAAGATGCCGACGATGGACGCCAGGATGCCGATGGCGGGCACGATCAGGGAGAAGGCCAGGCCGACCTGGCCCTTGCCCGGGAAGGCGGCGTTGGCCAGGATCAGGGTGGCGACCAGGATCACGATGTACGACTCGAACAGGTCGGCGCCCATCCCGGCGCAGTCGCCCACGTTGTCCCCGACGTTGTCGGCGATGGTGGCGGCGTTGCGGGGGTCGTCCTCGGGGATGCCGGCTTCGACCTTGCCGACCAGGTCGGCGCCCACGTCGGCGGCCTTGGTGAAGATGCCGCCGCCGACCCTCATGAACAGAGCCAGCAGCGACCCGCCGAAGCCGAAGCCGACGAGGGTGGCGGTGGCGGTGTTCTGGGCCAGCATCACGATGATGGTGGCGCCCAGCAGGCCGAGGCCCACCACCATGAGGCCGGTGATGGCGCCGGTGCGGAAGGCCACCTTGAGCCCGGCGGCGAGGGAGCCCTCACGGGCCGCGGCGGCGGTGCGCACGTTGCCGCGCACCGCGGTGCTCATGCCGATGTAGCCCGCCGCGCCGGACAGCGTGGCCCCGACCAGGAAGGCGATGGCGCGGAAGAGGCCGGACAGCCCGTAGGACAGGACGGTGTGCTTCGACCCGTCGGGAAGGGTGCGGGTCACCTTGGAGCCGGTGACGAAGACCAGGATGGCCAGGGGTACGATGATGATGCCGATGGCCCGGAACTGGCGGACCAGGTAGGCCTGGGCGCCCTCTTGGACCGCTTTGGCGATCTCGATCATCGACGGCGTGCCCTGATCGGACTTCAACATGTTCTGCATGAGCAAGACACCGGTGACGATGGCGATCACGCCGCATGCCGCGGCGAAGATGAGCCACCCCCATTCGGTGCTCGAGAGATGGAACGGCTGGTAGCCGCCCTCAGTGACTAAGTGCATCTCCAGAGGGTTCCTTTCTGCCTGATCGAGATTGGGAGCCCTGGCCGTTGACTCGGCGCACGAGGATTTGGCGGGCGACTTTCTCACCCAGCGTCCGGTCGTGGCCGTCGACGGACACGACCAGGGGTCCGTCGAATGGATGCTTCTCCCGGATCTCCACTTCGACGCCCGGGCGCACGCCGAGTTCCTCCAGGAACATGGCGACCTCGGGATCGGTGGAGCCGGGTAGGGCGACGACGGCCCGGTCGCCCGGTCCGAGGTCGTACAGCGCTGGCATTTCGGGTAGGCCTTCGCTACCCGTCCCGGGGATCGGGAAGCCGTGGGGGCAGGTGGCGGGCCGGTCGAGGGCGGTGTACAACCGGTCCTCGACCTCCTGGGGGAGCGAGTGCTCGAACAGCGGAGCCAGCCGGTCGGCTTCCGACCAGCTGTAGCCGAGCATGTCGGCCAGGAAGCGCTCCACGATCCGGTGACGGCGCACCACGGTCATGGCCAGGCGCCGACCGGCGTCGGTGAGCTCCACACCGTGGTAGGGCGTGTGGACGGCCAGACCCCGGTCGGCCAGCTTCTTGACCGTCGCCGTCATCGTCCCGGGTGTCACGTTGAGGGATGTGGCCAGGTCGCCGGTGCGCGCCCCGCCGTCAGAGGACGCTCTGGAGGTGATCCTCCAGATCGCCTTCAGCGTCTCGCGTTCGGACTTCGTAAGCGCCACATCCATGATTTTGCGGCGCTGACGTTAGTTTTTGGACTACCCAAAGGTCAAACTTCCCCGCCGGCTGCGGCCTCCGCCGTCCGGTGGGCGGCTCTGCGCCCGGTCGCTACGAGGGCACGAGCTGCGTGTGGCGGCTCTGGTACTGGGCGTACGCGGTGGCGAATACGCCGTTGAAGTCCTCGCAGGAGGCGCTGATCGTGGCCTGGCGGGGGGTGCCGGAGAAGTTGAAGGTGAGCTGGCCCGACCAGGAGCCGTCGGCGTTGGCCGGGAGGACGTTGCCCATGCCGCCGCCCGGGAAGGTGATGTCCACCTCGACCAGCAGCTGGTCGCCGGGCGTGGGGACGGGCGGGCAGGAGGCGATGGAGCTGACCGCGACGGGCACGCCGCTCACGACCCGGTTGGGGCTGTGCCACGGCAGCGACGAGGCTGAGGCGGCGGCGGGCAGAGCGCCGACGCCGATCAGGAACGCTCCGGCGGCGGCCGCCGCGACGGACGAACGCACTAATGCTCCCATGGATATCCCCTCCCC
>DATGAX010000057.1:0-2135 GCA_035312965.1 Acidimicrobiales bacterium | reverse complement strand
GCGGTCGAGGGCAAGGACCCCCGCTTCGGCCGCGGCGAGCTGGCCTTCGACCGGTTCTTCGGCGATCCGTCGGTGGAGCCCAACCCCTGCGTCGGCCCGCTCACCCGGGGGCCGTACTGGGCCTGGAAGGTCGTTCCGGCCGACCTGGGGACCAAGGGCGGTGTGCGCTGCGACGAGCGGGGCCGGGCGCTGCGCCCGGACGGGTCGGTCCTGCCCGGCCTGTACGCGGCGGGCAACACGATGGCGTCGTGGACCAACCACTGCTACCCGGGCCCCGGTTCGCCCATCGGCTCGTGCGTGGTGTTCTCGGCGCTCGCGGTGCGGGACATGGCGTCCCCGGCGTTCGGGGGCGGGAGCGGCGGCTCCTGAGGTCGCGGGCGGGGGCGGCTGCTGCGGTGGGCCGGGGCGAGGCCGGTACCCTTCTCGGTCATGTGCGGCATCGTCGCAGTACTCGCCCGCCCTTCCGGCCGCACCCCGGCTGACCCCGACGCCGTCGTCGCCGAAGCGGCGGCGGTGGCCGCCGCCCTGGCGGACGGCCCACCTGCGGAGGTCGTGCGGCACGGAAGCGGCCGCCTCGAGGAGGCGGCCGCCCGGCTGCGGGCCATGGACGCCGAGCTGCGCGGCCCGGTCGGGCTGCGCGCCATGCTCGGCCGGCCCGACACCCTCGACCGCTTCGAGGAGGTGTTCGGGCGGCTGGAAGCCGCATTGACCGCCATCGAAGGCGCCCTCGACTCGGTGGCCGTCGAGCTCGACCCGGCCGCGCAGGAAGCAGTCAGCTCCGCCCTCGTCCGGCTCAAGGACGCGTGGTGGGCCCTGGCCCGGGACCGCGTCGGCTGCGGGCGGCGGGTGGCTGGTCTGCTCGGCGGGCGGTCGCTGGCCGGCACGGCCAATTTGGACGGGTGGTGGGCCATCGCGGTGGCGCTTTCGTCACTCGACCGGCTGGAGGTGCGCGGTCGCGACTCGGCCGGCGTCCACGTGCTCGTGTCGGGGGTCGGCATCGACGCCTCGGACCCCGAGCTGGCCGCCCGGTCCGGCGACGTGCTGTACCCGAACGGATCGGTCCGGGTGTCCGACGGGGCCGTCGGGTTCGTGTACAAGGCGGCGGCGGAGATCGGCGAGCTGGGCGACAACGTCCGTTGCATCTCCACCACCCTCCAGGCCGACGCCCTCCTGGCCCGCCTCATCGAGGATCCGGCGGCCCGGGTGGTGGTGGTGGGCCACACCCGCTGGGCCAGCGTAGGGATCATCTCCGAACCGAACGCCCACCCGGTCGACTCCGAGGAGATCGGCCGCCTGGCCACCCCCTACGTCATCGCCGCCCTCAACGGCGACGTCGACAACCACATGGAGCTGCGCCAGGAGGAATCCCTCTCCCTGCCGGCCGGCGTCACCACCGACGCCAAGGTCATACCGGCCCTGATCGCCCGGCGGGTGGGCGACGGCCTCCCCGTCGGCGACGCCTTCCTCCAGACGGTGCCCCGCTTCGAAGGCTCCGTCGCCATCGCCGCTTCCGCCGCGGCCACGCCGGACCAGGTGTACCTGGCGTTGTGCGGTTCGGGCCAGTCCCTGTACATCGGGCTGGCCGACGATGCGTTCGTCGTGGCCAGCGAGCCGTACGGCTTGGTGGAGGAGACGGACCGGTACATCCGCATGGACGGAGACACCACGCAGGGCGAAGTCGTCGTGCTGGAGCGGTCCGGGGCCGGCACGCTGGCGGGCGTCACCCGGTGCCGCTACGCCGGAGCGGACCGCCCGCTTGGCGAGGCGGACGTGGCGGCGGCCGAGATCACCACCCGCGACGTCGACCGGCGGGGTTTCGACCACTTCCTGCTCAAGGAGATCACCGAGGCCCCGGACTCGTTCCGCAAGACGCTGCGGGGCCGGATCACGGCCCGCCCCGACGGGCTCCTCGCCGCCCGGGTCGGGGACGACGTCATCCCGACGCAGCTGGCCGCGGCGCTGGCGTCGGGTGACATCCGGCGGGTCGTCGTGGTGGGACAGGGGACGGCGGCCGTCGCCGGCCAGGCTGTCGCCGCCGCCCTGCGGGACTGCCTCGACGGCATGGTCGTGCAGGCCATGCCGGCCACCGAGCTCTCCGGTTTCGGTCTCGCCGACGACATGAGCGACTGCCTCGT
>DATGAX010000056.1:0-2002 GCA_035312965.1 Acidimicrobiales bacterium | reverse complement strand
CCGGCATGGCCCTGCTGCAGGCGTGGCCGGGACGGGGCTTCTGGCAGGGCCGCCCGGCCGGCACCCTGGCCGCCATGGTGCAGCAGATGAGGCAGACGCCGCAGCCCGGCCCGTTGCATTCGCTGGTGGGGGCCTTTGCCGACTTCGACGCCGCCCACGGCTGGGCCGTCAACCTCTTCGTGGTCGTCGCCGGCGCCGGCATCGGCGCCGGCCTCCTCTCCGGGCGGCGCGGCGTCGCCCGGTACGCCCTGGTGGCGGCGGCCGTGGTCGGGCTGGCCGACTGGGTGCTGGTCGAGGACCTGGGGTTCATGGGCGGTACCGGCACCGACCCCAACAGCATGATCCCGCTGCTGCTGCTGGTCGCCGGCGGGTACGCCGCCCTGGCTCTCGGGCCCGAGCCGACGGCCGCCGTCGCCCCCGCGGCCGACCCGGCCCGGATGCTGCGACTGGCCGCGGCGGGGACCGCCGTCGGCATCACCCTCGTCGGAGCGGCCCCCCTCGCCGTGGCGGCCACACGATCCGGGGCCGACGCGGTCCTGGCCCGAGCCCTCACCGGCCCGGCCGAATCGGTGGACCGGCCGGCACCTCCCGTCCACCTCACCGATCAGGAAGGACGTCCTGTGTCACTGGCCGACTTCCGGGGCTCCGCCGTGCTGGTCACGTTCCTCGACCCCGGCTGCACCACGGACTGCCCGGTCATCGGCCGGGAGCTGGCCGCCGCCGATGCCCGCCTGGGCGCCACGGCCCAGCGCGTCCGATTGGTGGCGGTCGACGCCGGCCCTGTGTTCACGGACCCGTCCTACCTGCGGTCCTTCGACCGGCGGGAGGGCCTCGACCGGCTGGCCAATTGGAGCTTCCTGACCGGGACCCCGGCGCAGCTGTCGCTCGTCCGGCAGGCCTTCGGCGTCCACCTCGAACCCGGTCCGGGCGGTTCGGCGACCAGCTCCCCCGACGTGGCGTTCCTCCTGAGCCCGTCGGGTCGCATCCGCCAGGTCGTCGGCACCGACCCCGGCCCGACGACGGCCGCCACAGCCTCGTCCTTCGCCGGGCTGTTCGCCGAGGACCTGCGCACCGCCCTGCACGAGTGAGGCCGGCCGGGCCGCCCGGGGCCAACAGCTAACTGAACCCAGTTGCTATCTGGAAGCAACTGCGCTACAACGGCCGGTATGGCGGGGATGACACTGAGCCGATCCGAGTGGGGCCGGGTGGGCGGCATGGCCGGGGCGGTCGTCACCCTGCACGTGGTCGGTTTCATCCTCTTGTTCGCCGCCGCGGCCGGCCACTACCGGCTCGACTCGGTGACCACGTTCGGGATCGGCACCGGCACGCTGGCCTACACGCTGGGCATGCGCCACGCCTTCGACGCCGACCACATCTCGGCCATCGACAACACCACCCGCAAGCTCCTCACCGAGAACTCCGAGGGCAAGCGGCCCCTGTCGGTCGGGTTCTGGTTCTCCCTCGGCCACTCGAGCGTGGTGTTCGTGCTGTCGGTGCTGCTCAACTTCGGGATCCGCGCTCTCAACCAGGGCATCCGCAACGGCGGCTCCGGCCTCCACCACTACACCGGGCTGATCGGGACCCTGGTGTCGGGGACGTTCCTGTACATCATCGCCATCCTCAACGTGGTCATCCTCGTGTCCATCGTGCGCATGTTCCTCGAGATGCGCCGGGGCCTGTACGACCACGAGGAGCTGGAGCGCCAGTTGGCCGCCCGGGGCCTCATGAACCGCTTCCTGGGCCCGCTGGCCCGCCGCATCGACCGGCCGTGGAAGATGTACCCGATCGGGTTCCTCTTCGGCCTGGGGTTCGACACCGCGACGGAGGTGGCCCTGCTGGTGCTGGCCGGCTCGGCGGTGGTGGGCGGGTTGCCGTTCTGGGGCGTGCTCAGCCTGCCCTTCCTGTTCGCCGCCGGGATGTCCCTGCTCGACGGGCTGGACGGGTTGTTCATGAACTTCGCCTACGGGTGGGCCTTCTTCAACCCGATCCGCAAGGTGTACTA
>DATGAX010000055.1:0-3217 GCA_035312965.1 Acidimicrobiales bacterium | reverse complement strand
ACCTCCAGGAGTTCATGATCGTGCCCGTCGGCGCGGCCAGCTTCTCCGAGGGCCTGCGGTGGGCGGTGGAGGTGTACCACTCCCTCAAGGGCCTCCTGCACGGGCGGGGGCTGTCGACGGCAGTAGGGGACGAGGGCGGCTTCGCCCCCGATCTGCCGTCCAACGAGGAGGCGGTGAGGATCCTGCTCGACGCCATCGAGAAGGCGGGCCGGGCGCCCGGCGACGAGGTGGCCCTGGCCCTCGACGCGGCGTCGAGCGAGTTCTACCGCGACGGCGCCTACCAGCTGGCCGGTGAGGGGCGCTCCCTGAGCGCGGCCGACTTCGCCGCTTACCTGGCCCAGCTCTGCGACCGGTATCCCATCATCTCCGTCGAGGACGGCATGGCGGAGGACGACTGGGACGGCTGGTCCGAGCTGACCGCCGCCCTGGGCGGCCGGGTGCAGCTGGTCGGCGACGACATCTTCGTGACCAACGAAGCGCGCTTGGCGCGCGGCATCGAGTCTGGGGTGGCCAACGCCATCCTGATCAAGGTCAACCAGATCGGGACCCTCTCCGAGACCCTCGACACCGTCGCCCGGGCCACCCGGAGCTCCTACGCGTCCGTCATGTCGCACCGTTCCGGGGAGACCGAGGACACGACCATCGCCGACCTGGCCGTGGCCACCGGTTGCGGCCAGATCAAGACCGGCGCTCCAGCCCGTTCCGACCGGGTGGCCAAGTACAACCAGCTCCTCCGCATCGAGCAGACCCTCGGGGACACGGCCCGCTACCCGGGCCGGTCGGCGTTCGCGCCGCGCTCATGAGAAAGGCGGTCCGGACCCTCCTGGTGGTGGTCGCCCTCGGCGGATTGCTGTTCCTGTTCATCCTCCCGGGCCGGACCTGGCTGGAGCAACGCCGGGCCATGTCGAGGGCGGAGCACCAGCTCCAGGTCCTCAACGCCGAGAACGCGGCCCTGACCCGCAAGGCGGCCCAGCTGCAGACCCCGGCCTACGTGCAGCAGATCGCCCGCCAGGAGTACGGGCTGGTCCTGCCCGGGCAACGGTCATTCGGCATCATTCCGGCAACGGCGACGACCACCACTTCGGTCCCGGCGCCGCCGTCCGGCTAGAAGTCATATTGTCCTGCGGGTGAGCATCCTCGGAAACCGGGTACTGCGCCGGGAAGACCCCAAATTCCTCACCACCGGTGGGGTGTACGTCGACGACCTGGCCGGCGACGGCGCCCTGTGGGCGACCTATGTCCGCTCGACCATGGCCCACGCGCGTATCGCCGCCCTCGACACCGACGACGCCCGGGCCATGCCGGGAGTGGTCGCTGTGTACACCGGCGCCGACGTGGACCTGCCGCCCATGCCGGCCGCCATGCCGATGCTGCCCCCGGACATGAGCCGCCCCGTCCTGGCCCAGGGCGTCGTCCGTTTCGTCGGTGAGCCGGTGGCGGTGGTGCTGACCGAGGAGCGCTACCAGGGCGAGGACGCGGCCGAGGCGGTGTTCGTCGAGTACGACCCGCTGCCTGCGGTTGTCGATCCGGAAGCGGCCCTGGAAGGCGAGACGCTCCTCTTCCCCGATCTCGGGACCAACGTCGCCTTCGACGTGCGGGTCCCCGCCGACCCATCGTTCTTCGACGGCTGCGAAGTCGTCGTCACCCAGCGGGTGGTCAACCAACGGCTGGCGCCGTGCCCGCTGGAGCCCCGCTCCGGCCTGGCCGCGTGGGGCGAGGACGGCCGCCTCACACAGTGGGCGTGCGTGCAACACCCGCAGGCGGTCCGGGACGCCATCGTCGGCGTGTACGGGCTGCCCCCCGAGCAGGTCCGGGTGATCGCCCCCGACGTGGGCGGCGGGTTCGGGGCCAAGATCGGCCTCTACACCGAGGAGATGCTCCTGCCGTGGCTGGCCCGCCAGGCCGGGCGGCCGGTGCGGTGGACCGAGACCCGGACCGAGAGCATGCTCGGCCTGGGCCACGGCCGAGGCCAGATCCAGACCTTCACCATCGGCGGCTCCCGCGACGGCAAGGTGCAGGCCTACCGGCTCGAGGTGGTGCAGGACGCCGGCGCCTACCCCGCCATCGGCGCCATCCTGCCCTTCCTCACCGGGATGATGGCGCCCGGCACCTACACCATCCCCAAGGCGGTGACCTCGTCGGTGTCGGTGCTGACCAACACCACGCCGACGGTGGCCTATCGGGGCGCCGGCCGGCCCGAGGCCACGGCCGCCATCGAGCGGGCCATGGACGTCTTCGCGGCCGAGCTCGGTATGGATCCGGCCGAGGTGCGCAGGCGCAACCTCATACAGAAGGACGCCTTCCCGTTCACCACCGTGGCCGGGGCCACCTACGACATCGGCGACTACGCCCGGGCCCTGGAGCTGGCCCTGTCGTCGTCGGGTTACGACGAGCTGCGGTCCGAGCAGGCCCGGCGCCGGTCCGAGGGCGGACCCAAGCAGATGGGCATCGGGGTGTCGACCTATGTCGAGATCACCAACGGGGCGGGCGAGACGGGCGACTTCGCCTCGGTCGAGATCACCCCGGGCGGCAAGGCCCGCGTCTACACCGGCAGCTCGCCGCACGGCCAGGGCCACTTCACCGCCTGGTCGATGATCGCGTCGGAGCAGCTCGGCATCCCGATGGAGGACATCGAGGTGATCGCCAACGACACCGACCTGGTGCCCAAGGGCGGCGGGACGTTCGGGTCGCGCTCGCTCCAGTCCGCCGGGGTGGCCGTGCACGAGGCTTCCATCGAGCTGGTCGACCAGGCCCGCAAGGTGGCGGCCGACCTCCTGGAGGCCAACCCCGACGACGTCGTCCTGGACAAGGCGGCCGGTCGGTTCCACGTGGCCGGCACGCCGGCCGCCGGCAAGTCGTGGGCCGAGCTGGCCGACTCCGACGCCGGCGCCGGCCTCAAGGTCGAGCACAGCTCGGCCCCGCCCGGACCGACGTTCCCGTTCGGCTCGCACGTGGCGGTGGTCGAGGTGGACACCGAGACGGGCCAGGTGCGCCTGCAGCGACTGGTCGCCGTCGACGACGCCGGGACCATCCTCAACCCGGTGCTGGCCGAGGGCCAGCGCCACGGCGGGTTGGCCCAGGGCGCCGCGCAGGCGCTGCTCGAAGAGGTCCTCTACGACCCGGACGGCTACCCGGTGACGGCCAACCTGGCCGAGTACGCCATGATCGCGGCCGACGCGCTGCCCAGCTTCGAACTGGTGGCCATGGAGACACCCAC
>DATGAX010000054.1:0-4513 GCA_035312965.1 Acidimicrobiales bacterium | reverse complement strand
CTGCCAGACGACGTGGCCCGTCTTGCCGTCGAAGATCTCGGCCCCGGCGGTGGTGGCGGCCACGATGTCCTGGTAGCCGCCGCCCAGGTCGACCGAGGTGACGCCGCCGAGGATGCCGCCGAGGGCGTTGGCGGCCCAGATGACCTGGCCGTTGGAGCCGTTGATCAGGTAGACGGTGCCGCTCCCGGTCCCGTTGGTCCCGAAGGCGGTTCCCTCGGCGATCTGCAGGGCGCCGCCGCCCAGGGCGTTGACCAGGGCCGGGCTGGAGACGGTGTTGCCGTCCAGCTTGGCCGTCCACATGTGACCGCAGCGGTTGTTGACGGCGATCAGCGAGTCGGTGTCCGAGTTGGCGGCGTAGGGTCCGAAGTTGCCGGTGCCGGCCACGATCCCGACCTGACCGGAGCCGAGGAACTGGCCCACCGCGGGGGAGGACTGGACGACCTGGTTGGTGTTGTACTCGCAGAGCAGGCCGCCGGCGCCGCTCAGCACCCTGATGTGGCCGCCGTTCTGGTAGGGCAGGCCGAGCTGGTCGCGGGCCACCGCGTTGCCGGTGGAGTCGCCCCCTTCGACCACCTCGTTGTGGCCGTTGCTGTACAGATCGGCGATGGCCGGGGTGGCGAAGTTGGAGTCGGCGTCGAGGAAGGGCCAGCCGGGGAGCACGGCGCCCACGTCGGAGTTGAGGGCGTACGAGCTCTGGCCCATGGAGCCGGACACGACGTCCAGCTGGCCCTCGAGGTTGCCGATGGCCAGGCCGGTCTGCACTCCGGCGCGGCCCGAGCCGGGGATCATGGTGGGGTGCTGGACCCAGACCGGTCCGCCGCCGGCGGCGGTGAACTTGGCGTTGCCGCCCACGGTGGGAGCGCCGGCGTAACCCTCGCCGACGAAGACGCTGGTGCCGGTGCTCGACGGGGCGGCGTCCACCGCCACGCCTCCGGTGCTGGCCGGCCAGCCCCGGACCTCCGACCCGTTGCTCAGGTGCATGGCGTACACGTGGCCGCCCTGGTCGCCCACCAGCACGGCCGGTCCGCCGCCGTCGAGGGTGGCGACGGTGGGCGACGACTCGGCGATCACGCCGTTGGGCCCGTTCGGGATCCACTGGCTCCACTGGAGGGAGATGGTGGGGGTGGCCGAGGCGGGGGCCGCACCGGTGGCGAGGCTGGCGCCGACCGTCCCTGCGATCGTGGCCGCCGACAGGACGAAGGGGAGGACGCGACTTCTCATAACGATCGGATTCATCGACCGGCTGGTAGCGTCGCCTGAATGCCCCGCCCCGTGGTGACGCCGCACCGCGTCAGATCGGCGGAATTTGCCGCGCATTGACCAATTCGTACCGAGCTTCGCCCGCCACGATGCCATAGGAAACCATGTGCTGCAGTTGCGGACGCTGCTGCGCCGCATCGGATTCCAGTCCGACATCTGGTTCGAGCACCTCGATCCGCGCCTGGCCGGGGAGGCCCGGCCGTACACCGAATGCGACCCCGCCGCGGACCCGCAGCGGCTGATCCTATATCACGCCTCCACCCACACCGACATGAACGCCTGGCTGGTGGCGGCGGCCTCGGCCGGCCAGCGGGTGGTGGTCGACTACCACAACATGACGCCGGCCGAGTACTTCGCCCCGTGGCAGCCGCGGGCCGCCATCAGCATGCAGGACGGCCGCCGCCGCGGTGCCGGAGACGGTGGCCGGCGCGGGGGTGCTGCTGGCCGACAAGGACCCCCTGGCGGTGGCGGTGGCGGTGCACGACCTGCTGTCGGACCCGGACCGGCGGGCCGCCCTGATCGGTGCCGGCCGGGCCCGGGCCGGGGACTTCGCGCTGCCGGCGACGGCGGCCCGTTGGGAGGCGGAGCTGCGGCGAATATGGTCCGTGGCGGGCGAGACCCCTTAGGCTGGTCGCAGATGGAGACCCTCGTCGTGCTGCCGACGTACAACGAAGCCCACACGATCGAGGAGGTCCTCCGGCGGACCCGGGCGGCGCTGCCGGAGACCCGGATCCTGGTGGTGGACGACGGCAGCCCGGACGGGACCGCCGATCTGGCCGAGAAGGTGGCGGACAAAGTGGGGGGGGTCGAGGTCATGCGCCGCACCGCCCCGGCCGGGCTGGGCGACGCCTACCGGGCTGGCTTCGCATGGGGCCTGGAGCACGGGGCGGAGGCCCTGTTCGAGATGGACAGCGACCTGTCCCACGACCCGGCCGCGCTGCCGTCCCTCCTCGCCGCCCTGCAGCACAGCGACCTGGTCATCGGGTCCCGCTACGTTCCGGGCGGCTCGATCCCGCAGTGGGGCATCCACCGGCGGATGCTGTCGAGGGGCGGCAACATCTACTCCGCGGTGGCGCTGGGCGTCCCGGTCAAGGACATGACATCGGGGTTCCGGGCCTACCGGGCCAGCCTGCTGCGGGAGATGCACCTCGAGACGGTCCGGGCCGACGGGTACGGCTTCCAGATCGAGATGACCTACCGGGCGGCCCGCAACGGGGCCCGCATATCCGAGGTCCCGATCCGGTTCGTGGACCGCGAGCTGGGCGAGTCCAAGATGTCGTCGGCCATCGTGGTGGAGGCGCTCCGGCTGGTCACCTGGTGGGGGGCGCGCCGGCTGGCCCGGGCCGGCCGGGACCGCATCCGGGGGCGCGCCGGCCGCCGCCCGATCGGGGCGGGCCGGTGAAGGGGCGCTCCACCCTGACCCGCGTCCGGGGCATGTTCCTGTCGCCGGTGATCCACCGCTTCGACCTCCTGGCCGAGCAGATGGAGATCGTCGAGAAGCGCCTCACCGAGATCGAGGGCGCCATCCAGGCCGTGCAGGGGCGGGCCGAGACGGTCTCGGAGCGGGCGGTCGCCCAGCAGGAGACGCAGGCCCGCCTGGCCCGCCGCCTGGACGAGATCGAGAAGCTTCTCTCCCAGCCCTGATGGCCCGCGTCGCCCTCGACGGCCAGGCGCTGCAGGTCGAGGGCTGGGCGGACCGGGGGGTGGGCCGGTACGTCACCGGGTATGCCGCCGCCCTGGCCCGCCAGGGCGCGCTGGCCGCCCTGCTCCTGGCGCCCGAGCTGCCGCCGGCCCGGGGCCTGCCCGACGACCTGGTGGCGGCCGGGCTGGTCCGGTGGGACGGGGCCGAGGCGTGCCGGGCCCTGACCGCGTCCGGGCCGGTCGCCCATCACCTCACCGCGCCGTTCCTGCACTACGAGCCGGGCGCGCCGGCCGGGCTGGGGGTGGCGGAGCACTGGGCCCGGGCCGGGGCGGCACGGGTGGTGCTGCTGCACGACCTCATCCCGCTGCGGGCGCCGCGGCACTACCTGGGCCGGCCCGGCCACGAGAGCCGCTACCGGGCCCGGGCGGCGTGGGTGGCGCAGGCCGACCTGGTGGTGACCAACTCGGAGTACACCCGCCGGGAGGCCATAGCCGTGCTGGGGTGCGACCCGGACCGGGTGGCGACCGTCGGGATCGGGGTGGCGCCGTTCTTCTTCCCGCCGGACGGGACCGACGAGGAGCTGTGGCGCTTCCACTTCCCCGGCCTGGCCGGCCGCCCCCACCTGGTCACGGTGGGCGGCAGCGACGCCCGCAAGGGCACCAGCACGGCCATCGCCGCGCTGGGCCTGCTGGTGGCCCGGGAGCTCGACCTGTCCCTGCTCGTCGTCGGCCACCTGGCGCCGGCCTTCCGCGCCGAGCTGGAGACGCTGGCCGGGGCGTGCGGCGTGGCCGACCGGGTCGTGTTCGCCGGGGCGGTGGGCGACGAGGTGCTGCGGGCCTGCTACCGCCGGGCCGCCCTGTCGGTGATGCCGTCTCTCGCCGAGGGCGCCGGCCTCCCGGTCCTCGAGTCGGCGGCGTGCGGCACCCCGGCCCTGGCCTCGGCGACCACCGCCCTGGCCGAGACGGCCGCCGCACCGGCCGCCCTGTTCGACCCGGCCGAGCCGGGGGCGCTGGCCGACGCCGTCGCCGCCGCCCTGGAGGACGCCCCCCGGCGGGCCGCCATCCTCTCGGCCCAGCAGGCCCTGGCCGCCGCCTCCACATGGGATGCCGTGGCGGCCCGGGCGGTGGCCGCCATCGACGGTCTCGGCGGCCGGGCCGGGCCCGCCCGGGCCGAGGCGCCCCCGCCCCGCCTGGCCGTCGTCGGTTGGCCGGCCACCGACCAGCAGAGACTGGGGGCCCTCCTGGCCGGTTGGCCCGGTCCCGTCGACCTGGTCGACGCCGCCGCCGTGGGTCCCGTGGTGCGCCTCGCCTCCTACGACGCGGTGGTGTACGTGATCAGAGGAGTCCCCGGCGACGGCGCCGTGCTGGCCGCCGCCGGCCGGCACCCGGGGTGGCTGTGGCTGTGGGGATCGGCGGGCCGCGGCGTCGGCCGGTCGGAGCTGGAACCGCTCGTGCGCCGCTCGGCCGGCCTGGTCGTCGACGCCGGCCCGGCCCTCGACGCCGTCCGGCTGGCCCTGCGGCCGGGGACGGCGCCGCCTCCGGTGGTGGCGCTGCCCGAAGGGGAGGGCCGCATGGACGCGCTCGTATCGGCGCTGCGGCCAGCCGCTACCGT
>DATGAX010000053.1:0-5192 GCA_035312965.1 Acidimicrobiales bacterium | reverse complement strand
GAAGGCGACGGCGTAGGCCCACCAACGGTTGAGCGCGACCGCGGCGGCCATGACCCCGAAAGACTGCAGCCAGGCGCCGCCCACGGTGAGGGCGTTGCGGGAACCGGAGAACTCCCGCAGGGCGGCCCGCAGGGCGGGCGCCGGGCGGCCGGTGTCGGACAACCGGTCCGTGGGCAGCACGTCGGGCAGGGTCCGGCTCGACGGGACCATCGTCGCAACCATGGGTCGATATTACAAGGTCGACAATGGACAGACAAGAGCTGTAATGGTCAGCCCAGCTCGACGGCCGCCTCCGGCCCCAGCGGCGATGCCCGTCCCAGCCGCCACCCGACCCGGCGGCGGGCCGGGCGGATCATCAACGAGGTCACCACCGCCAGCATCGCCACGGACCCCCCCACGAGGTAGGCCGAGTGGTAGGAGCCGATGAGACCGGCGCCGTGCTGGCGCGCCACCTGGACCGTCTCCATCACCTGGATCCCGGCGACCACGCCGACCTGGCTGGCGACCTGCATCGTTGCGCTGGCCGACCCGAGGCGGTGCGTGTCGACGGCCCCCGCGACCATCGCCGATATGGACGGCATGGCCAGACCGTTGGACAGGCCGGAGGCACCCAGCGCCACCACGATCAGCAGGGCCGACGAGCCCCGGCCCAGGAAGGCGAACACCACCATCGACGCGACCAGCACGGCCGCCCCCGACGCGGCGGAGGCCCGCTCGCCCGTGCGGATGGCCACATAGCCGGCGACCGGCGCGGCCACCGCGAACACGAGGGGCCGGGCGATCTGGAAGAACCCCGTCGCCCCGATGCTGTAGTGGAGGCCCTGCTCGAGGAAGAGGGGCGTCAGGAAGAAGCCGCCCATGTAGGCGAAGTTCATGGCGAACGACGCCACGCAGGGCATCGTGATGTCGCGCTGGGCCAGCCACTCGAGGGGTAGCACCGGCGCCACGGCCCGCCGCTCGACCAGGACGAAGGCCGGGAAGGCCACGACCGCCACCGCCGCCGATGCCACAACGACGGGCGAGAGCCAGCCCCGGCCGCTCTGGTTGATGGCGAGAAGGAGCGAGCCGATGCCGGCGGCGAGGATCAGCGCCCCGGGGACGTCGAGCGGCTCTCCCGGGGTGCGCTCCGTCTCGGGCAGCGTACGCCGGCACCACGCCAGGGCGACGACGATCAGCGGGACCTGGGCGACGAATATCCAGCGCCAACCGAAGGCCTGGACCACCGGGCCGCCGATGGCGACCCCGATCACGGGACCGCCCGCCCCGACCAGGGACCACCACCCCATCACCTTGGTCCGCTCCCCCGGCCCGTAGCGCCGGAACAGGAGGGCCCACGAGGACGCGCTCAAGGAGGCGCTGCCCAGCCCGGAGAACAGCCGGGCCACGATCAACGACTCGGCGTTCCATGCCACCGCGGTGACGGCGGCGCAGACGAGGGACCCGACCATTCCCCACAGGTACAGCCGTCGGTGGCCCCGGACGTCGCCGATCCGCCCGAGCATCGGGGCCGATACGCCGACGACCAGCAGAGGGCCGGTGATGGCCCAGGTCAGCGTGGTCTTGGTGGTGTGCAGGCTGTGGGCGATCTCGACCAGCGCCACGTTGAAGATGGTGAATGTGACGTTGGTGGCCAGCAGGCCGACCAGCACGCTGACGAGCAGCGCCGACCGCGACCGGGTGTCGGGCTCGGGCTCCGTCAACTACGCCAACGGATCGGCGAACGGGTCCTCGGCGCCGACGCCCCGGGGCTCAGCCGCCGGGTCGGAACCGTCTCCGACCGCCCACTCCGCGTACCCGCTCGCCTCCAGCGCGTCGGCCAGCTCCGGCCCGCCGCTCTTGACGATGCGCCCCTTCGACAGGACGTGCACCCGGTCGGGCCGCAGCTCCCGGAGCAGACGGGTGTAGTGGGTGATGGCCAGCACGCCCAGGTCGAACTCGGTGGTGCCCGCCTCGACCCGCCGGGACACGGCCCGCAGGGCATCCACGTCCAACCCCGAGTCGATCTCGTCGAGCACGGCGAACTTCGGGCGCAGCACGGCCAGCTGCACCGTCTCGTTGCGTTTGCGCTCGCCACCCGACAGGTCGACGTTGAGCGATCGGTCGAGCAGCCGGGGGTCGAGCCCGACCCGGGACGCCTCACGGGCGACGGCCGCCCCGACCAGCTCGGGATCGCGCCCGCCGGCCCGGAAAGCCTCGGCCAGCGTGTCGCCCAGGCTGACCCCCGCCACCTCGATCGGGTACTGCATCCCCAGGAACAGGCCGGCCTGCGCCCGCTGCCACGTCGGCCGGCCGAGCAGCTCCTCGCCGTCCAGCGTCACCGAGCCGGCCGTCACCTCGTAACCGGGTCGGCCCATCAGGACGTGCGACAGGGTGCTCTTGCCCGATCCGTTCGGGCCCATGACGGCGTGCACCTCGCCCGAGCGCAGCGACAGGTCGATGCCCTGCAGGAACTCCCGCCCGCCCACGTCGGCCCGCAGGCCCGAGATGACCAACTCGCTCACGAGTCCAACACCACCACGTCGTCGCCATCCCGTTCCACCGGATAGACCTGCACCGGCCGGGTGGCCGGGAGCGACTGCGGCTCGCCGTCGACCAGGGAGAAGGCGCTTCCGTGCTTCCAGCACTCCACCGAGCACTCCTCGGGGTCGACATCGCCCTCCGACAGGCGGACGTCGGCGTGGGTGCAGCGGTCGGCCACGGCGAGGAAGGTGGAACCGATGCGCACCAGGCAGACCCCGTCGGGGCCGGCCTCCAGCCGGATGGCCTTGCCGTCGGGGACGGAGTCGGCCGGGACGCGGGCCAGCTCGCTCATCGCAGCTCCTCCAACCGGTCGGCCTCGGCCAGCTTGGATTCGAGGGCCGCCCCGAGGTACGGAGCCAGGCCGGGGAGGGGCAGCTGCCCGATGACCTCCCCGAGGAACCCCAGGGTGATCAGCCGGTCCGTCACCTCCGGCGGCACGCCCCGGCTCTCCAGATAGAAGCGCTCGTCCTCGGATACGGGACCGACGGCGGAGGCGTGGGAGCAACGCACGTCGTTGTCCTCGATCTCGAGGTTGGGCACGGAGTCGGCGTGGGCACCCTCGTGGAGGACCAGGTTGCGGTTGGTCTGGAAGGCGTTGGTCCCCGCCGCGCCCTTCTCCACCCGGATCAGCCCGCTGTAGACGGAACGAGCCGTGTTGGCCACCGCGCCCTTGTACAGGAGCTCGGAGCGGGTCTTGGGCGCCCGGTGGTCCTGTACGGTCCGGAAGTCGTGCATCTGGGTGCCGGCGCCGAAGTAGAGGGCCAGCAGCCGGCTGGACGCACCCGGCCCGACCAGGGCCGAATCGGTGCGCAGCCGGGCGTAGTCCCCTCCCAGGGCGACGGCAGCCGACACGAACGTGGCGTCGGTGGCCACCCGGCTGGCCTGCAGCCCCAGCTGCCAGGCGTCGGACCCGAGAGCCTGGACGTGGAGATGGGACACACGGGCGGCCCGGGCGACGTCGACCTCGGTGACGGGCACGACGAGGGAACGGCCGGGGCCGATGACGATCTCGAGCACCGTGATCTCGCTGTCCTCGCCGGCTTCCAGGTGCACCGCAGGAAAAAGGGCCGCCCCGTCCTGCTCGACCCGGTGCACCACCACAACCGGTGCGGCGGTCACCCCCGGCCGGACCCGGATGGAGACGGGATCGGGGGCGAACGCCCGGTTGGCGGCCACGAAGCGGTCGGGGGTGCCGGCCACCCCGGGGGGCGCCTGACCCAGGTCGGCGAAGGGCGCCACGGTGACGCCGTCGGCGGCGCCGGACAGGCCGGTCAGGAAGCCGTCACAGGTGTCCACCCGGGCCGACAACGGGCCCAGCGCGCCCAGCACATCCTCCAGGTCCCGGAGCGGGGCAGGACGGCCGGGAGCGGTGGTGGCGGCCGGGTAGCGGTCCGGGTCCAGGCTGTCGATCCGGCTGTAGCGCCATTCCTCCAGCGCCGAAGTGGGGAGGGGCATGGCCCGGTAGCGGGCCGCGGCTTCCTCCCTCACCGCCTCGAGCCAGGCGGGCGTCGTGCTCAGGGCAGAACTCCTATTCCTGCGGAAGGTCGATGACCACTCGCCGGGGGTCGTCGGCGTCGTAGCGGACCGGGAGCGGGCTGCCGACCTTGACCGCGGCACGCGATTCGGGGGTCTGGAAGGCGTGGCGCACGGTGACCTCCAGCGGCCCCGATCCCTGCGGCTCGATCCGCAACACCAGGCGGCTCCGGGTCACCGGGCCGATGGTCCGCTCGTCCACCACGGAGATGACCCGGGCCTCGGCCGACAGGCCGCTGCGCAGCAGGTCGGGCCCCTTGAACTCCGGCTCGGGCATGGGCGGCGGGGGCGGGGGCGGCCCGTCGGCGGCCGCGGGGTCCGGGGCCCGGCCCCGGCCGCGGGCCGGCCGCCGGAGGCGGTCCCCCTCTTCCGGGCGAGCGGTGCGGGTGGGCCGGACGGGCCGGCGGGTGGCGGGCTGCCCCGACCGCTGGCTCTCCATGGCCATGGAAGCGCCGGCCACGGCGATGGCCAGCACGACGGCGAGGGCGATGGCGGCGGTCATCGAGTAACGGTCCTCACCTCAGCCGATCGACCCTTCCATCTGCAGCTCGATGAGCCGGCTCCACTCGACGGCGTACTCCATGGGGAGGGTGCGGGTGACCGGCTCGATGAACCCGTTGACGATCATGCTCATGGCCTGCTGCTCGGAGAGTCCCCGGCTCATCAGGTAGAAGAGCTGGTCGTCACCGACCTTGGACACCGTGGCCTCGTGCCCGACCTGGGCGTCCTGCTCGCCGACCTCGATGTACGGGTAGGTGTCGCTGCGGGACAGGTCGTCGAGGAGCAGGGCATCGCAGCGCACGAAGCTCTTCGACTTCCTGGCCCCCTCCTCGAAGCGGACCAGGCCCCGGTACGAGGTGCGGCCGGCGTCCTTGGAGATCGACTTCGAGATGATGGTGGACGACGTCTCGGGAGCGGCGTGGACCATCTTGGCCCCGGCGTCCTGGTGCTGGCCGGCGCCGGCGTAGGCCACGCTGAGCACCTCGCCACTCGCCTTGGGACCCATCAGGTAGACGGCCGGGTACTTCATGGTCAGGCGGGAGCCGATGTTGCCGTCGATCCACTCCATGTGGGCCTCGGCGTCGCAGCGGGCCCGCTTGGTGACCAGGTTGTAGACGTTGTTGGACCAATTCTGGATG
>DATGAX010000052.1:0-8135 GCA_035312965.1 Acidimicrobiales bacterium | reverse complement strand
GACCCGGGCCAACACCTGCTCCTGCTGCTCCCGTCCGGCTTCGGCGCGCCGGCCGGCCTCCGCGGCACGCGACCGCCGGGTCCGCTCCTGTGCCTTGGCGACGAATGCGTCCGTGGGCTTGTCCTGCTCGTGCTCCGGATGGTGTCCCGGACGGTTCTCCTCCGGAACCGGAGCAGGGAAATCGCCGCCGACCGAGGGCGGGGATGCGGAGGTCTGCGACTTGGCGCTGGCCGGGTCGGCCGGGGTCGTGCCGCTGCGATGGAGCTCGGGCTGTTGGGGTTTGGCCACGGGTCCTCCCGGTGAATTGATCTGTGTTGAAGAGGGATACCCAGTTGCCGGGCCGGTCCCCCGCACCTTGACGCATTCGTGTCAGGTCCCTGAGCCGGTCGGCGTCCAGCGGAAGAACTGACGCGAACGATTCTTGGGGTCAGGCTAAGGGCGGAGGTCGGTCCGAGTTGGCTACTGCCTCGTGAGGCAGACTTTGAGAGCGCGGGTGTGGGCGGCGTCAGCGAAAACGTCGTAGGCCCGGTCGAATTCGTCCAACGCCATCCGGTGGGTGACGAAGCGGTCGGCGTCGAACTGCTGACCTTGCAGGAGGCGCAGGAAGGTCGGGGTTGAGTAGGTGTCGACCAGACCGGTCGTGATGGTGACGTCCTTGATCCACAGGTCCTCGAGGTGCAGCGTCGCCGGCTGACCGTGCACGCCGATGTTGGCCACGTGGCCACCTGCTCGGACGAGTTCGGCGGCGAGCTCGAAAGTCGAAGGAACGCCGACCGCCTCGATGGTGACGTCCGCGCCCAGTCCACCGGTTAGATCACGGAGCACCGTGAGCGGATCTTCCACTCCGTTGTTGACCGTGATATCTGCGCCGAACTGCTTGGCTGCTTCGAGTCGGGAGTCGGCGAGGTCGATCGCCACGATGTGAGAGGGGCTATAAAGGCGACTCCCGATGATGGCGGACAGGCCGATGGGCCCGGCGCCTACGACCGCGACGACGTCGCCGGGGCGGACGTTGCCGTTGAGCACACCGACTTCGTAGCCAGTCGGGAGGATGTCGGCCACCATGAGCAGCGCTTCGTCGCTTACTCCGGCGGGTGCGGGGTACGTCGAAGTGTCCGCAAAAGGGACCCGGACGTACTCGGCTTGGGTGCCGTCGATGAGATGGCCGAGGATCCAGCCACCGCCGCCGAGACACTGCCCGTACCGACCTTCGCGGCAGAAGCGGCACGTCCCGCACGCAGTGATGCACGACACCAGGACCTTGTCGCCCGGTTTGACACTTCGGACCGCGGAGCCGACCGATTCAACTGTGCCGACGGCTTCATGGCCGAGGATCCGTCCATCCGTTACCTCGGGCACATCGCCCTTCAGGATGTGGAGGTCGGTGCCGCAGATGGTCACGGCGTCTACTCGCACGATGGCGTCCGTATCGTCTTGTATCGTGGGCTTGGGCACATCTTCCCAGGCCTTCATGCCGGGCCCGTGATATACGAGAGCCTTCATGGTCCTCTCCGTTCTCTCGCGCGAACTGCACGTTGGAATGAGGGTACGAAGTGGGCGACGCGGCCCAGCAGAGTCGAACGGCACTTTTCCAAAGGCCTCGCGTTGAGCGCAGATCCGGGAGTGCTCCGAACCTCTGTTCGGGTGGCGAACGTATGTTCCCCTCCCTGTTACAATGCACCTGTGAATCGTGTACTGGTACAGACCGTGGTCTGCGTGGGTGGCATCGGCTGAGATGTCGTTCGGCCAACAGTCAGGTCCGCCGGCATCGTCGAGGCAGGTGCAAGAGCTGCTTGCGCTGATACAAGGTGCCGGACACCGCGACTTTCGGGACGCGCGGGGCCCCATGGGGTTCAGCCAACGTCAGGCCGGCGGCAGGTTCACCCGGGATGAGGCCGACGACTACATCCAACGGCTCCAAAGTGCCGAGACCGATCCGGGAAACCCGGTTCAGGTCCAGGGATGGCGGCAGTCGGCCCAAGAGCAACTCCTGGGCCGCTTACCCGCGGAACAGCTGGCCGCCGAGCTTCGCCGTCGCGGTTGGATGGTGATCGAACCGCTGCGACCCTGAGCAAGCGCGGCCCAGGCGCACGGGCGTCCAGCCGCATCTCGAAGACCAAAGCTCGGAGTAGGGCGGCTACCAGGACTTTCGCGCCGACGGCAGAGCGTGGATGCTACGATCCGGCCCCAGGGAGAGGTGCGAGAGCGGCCGAATCGGACTCACTGCTAATGAGTTGACCTCCAACAGGGGTCCGGGGGTTCAAATCCCCCCCTCTCCGCTCACCGACCACCCGAGCGGAATCCGGCGGGCGAGCGCCGGTGACGGGCTAGCCGCCGGCGGCGCAGTTGGTCGAACCCTCGCCGCACGATCCCTTGACGTGGAACGCCAGGGGATGGAACGGCTCCACGGGCGTGCCCACGTCGAGCTGGATCACCGAGTTGTCGAGCAGCGGGATGTCCCGCGGGTCGCCGGCCCAGGTCCGCCCGCCGATCAGCGCGGTCACCGGCCCGTGGGCCGGTCCGACCTGCTGGGGCCCCAGCGGCTGGCGCCAGACGTCGAAGAACTGGCCCAGGGTGAAGGTCGCCTTGATCGGCGACTCCACATGGATGATGCCGTCGTTGGTATGCGTGTGCAGCCAGTAGAGGCAGTCGGTCTGACCGGTGTCGATGAAGTCGCCGCCCGGCATCTTCTGTACGACGGCCGGGGCCGTGATGCCGACCCCGCCCGGGACGCGCTCGAGCTTCGCACCGACGTAGATGGAGATGCGGACGTGGAAGTGCTCGGTGAGGGACTGGTTGTTCCAGGCGCGGCAGGTGACACCGTCGACGGGGGCGCCAGTGGCACTGGTGGATGCGGCCGCCAGATCAGGCGCGTTCTGGAGCGGCACACCTTCCGGGCCGAGCGCCGAGGAAGAGCCGCCGGACAGTGCCAAGCCGAGTCCCACCCCGAGCCCAGCCAGGAGCACCAACAGGATCAGCAGGAACCATCGGCGCCGGCGCCGGGGAGAATCGCTCGGCGGGGCCTCTGGCGTCGGGCTGGCGCTTTCGGGCACCGGGCGATCGTAACCTTCCCATCACGCGTACACGCCGCGCCGGACGAGCGGAGGGCCGGCTCCCCCGGAACCGGCCCCCTACCCACCCCTCATATGTTCGTGTACCTCATGGTGCGACCATGCTGCATTTCTGAGTGCGTTCAAACTGCGTATCGAGGTACTAATCAGATGGTAGGGAAACCCCCGCTCGGCGGATATGGCCCAGGCGGGGCATTTTTCCGACCCGAACGCTCTAGACCGATGGGGTTGGTCCTGCCGGTCTAGTCCCAGGCGTCACGGGGTACGAGGGGGAACGTCGGCGTCGAGATGACCCCGAGCGACCAGAAGAGATCCCCCGAGTCGGCCAGCCAGTGGCGGGAGACCTCGTGCTGGCCGCGGGCGCCGGCGATCCGTCCCAGCCCGGCCATGGCCGACGCCGCGCCATACACGTCCCGGCCCTCCCGGCTGCGGATGACGGCCCGGGACATGCGGTGCCAGGCCCCGGCCAGGTCGCCCCCCTGGGCATGGGAGTAGCCCTCCATCCGCTCGACCAGCGACTCGGTGGTCGGCAGGTACTGGCCCCGGGCCAGGGTGGGCACGGTGGCCAGCACCTTGACGGCCTCGGCCGGGTCACCGGCCATGACATGGCGCTCGGCGTCGCGGGCGCGGGCTTCGGCCAGCAGGGCCACCTCGTGATGGCGGTCGAGGACCTCGGCGGCCCGGTCGTAGAGCTCACCCGCCTCCTCGAAGCGGCCGGCCCGGGCCGCGGCGCGGCCCTGGTTGGAGAGCACCATCCCTTCGAAGGAGTGGCCGGCCGTCCGGAAGATCTGGAACGCATCGCTCAGCAGCTCCTCGGCCTCACGCAGCCGACCCTGGTCCGATCGGATCTCGGCCACGTTGTTGAGCAGCAGGGCCACTTGGACGGTCTGGCCCGTCTGGTCCGCCTCGGCCCGGCTGCGCTCGTACAGGGACACCGACCGTTCCCAGTCGCCGTTGTAGTAGGCCTCGATGCCGAGGTTGTTGAGGGCCTGGCACTGCCCGACGCGGTCGCCGAGCTCCTCGTAGAGGGCCAAGCACAACTCCCCGTACGGCTCGGGCGGTGGCTCGTCCCACTCGGTGTACAGCCAGTGGAGGTAGCGGTAGGCCCGGGCCAGGGCGGAGCGGGTCTCGGAGCCGGGACCGTCCTCGAGGACGCGCACCGCTTCATGGAGGATGGGTCGGGCGTCCCGGTACCGGCCTTCGCGGAGGAAGGTGACGCCTTCGACGGCCAGGCACTTGGCCCGCTCCGTCGCCAGCGCCGCCGCCGGGGCTCCGGCGGCCACCGGACGGCGGGCCGAGTCGATCTCGCTGAGCGCCCTACGCACGCCGCGGCGCCCCTGGGGGTGGCGGCCCTGCTGCAGCCAGGCCAGTGCGCTCTTGCGCTGCACCCGCGCCCGCTGCAGCGGGTCGGCGCTCAGCCGGTGGGCCAGGCGGTACGAACTGCGGGCCTCCTCGTACACGCCGTAGCGCTCCACCATGTCCCCCAAGCGCTCGGCCACATCCGCCTGGTCCGCCTCGCTGACCGCCGGCACGTGGGCCGCCGACTCGAGCGCCCGCCGGTAGAAGGTGGCTGCTTCGACCGGCGCGGCGGCGCGGTCGGCCCGGCGCCCGGCCTGGCGGGAGTAGCGGTAGGCCTTCTCGAAGACGCCGGCCAGGTGGAAATGGAGCGACAGCATCTCCGAGACCTGCTCGGGATCGTCGGAGTACTGGCGCTCCCACTCCTCCCCCGACCGGGCGTGGTGCGCCCGGCGGGAGCGGAAGGAGAGGCTCTCGTACGCGACGTCGCGCAGGAGGGCGTGGTGGAAGCGGACCAGGTCGCCGTCGACGCCGAGGAACTCGCCCAGATCTTCGGCCAGGCTCCTGCGCAGGCCGCCCGGGCCGGTGTCGAGAAGCCCGGCCAGGATGCGAACCGGGAAGCTCGGGCCGAGCACCGCGGCCTGCCGGACGGTGGCCCGGTCGACCCGGTCCAGGGTGTCGATGCGGGCCGCGATCACGGATTCGACGGTGTCGGGCAGATCGTCGGCGTCGCCGTGGCGAGCCACCGCCCGCGCCAGCTCGACCACGAAGAGCGGGTTGCCGCCGGCCCGTTCGGCGATCTGCTCCAGCACCCGGCTCCTGGTCGCGGGGGCCCTCCCGATGGCCGCCGTGGCCGGGGACCCCTCCGCCTCGATGGCGGCGAGCGTGGCCTCGGCCAGCCGCTTCGCCGCTTCCGGACTCAGCGGCTCGAGGGCCAGCCGGGCGGTCCCGCCGAGGTGGAGCGGCACGATCGGTCCCGAGTCGCCGCCGCTCGGCACCGGCCGCCGCGTCACGAGGAACGCCCACGGCAGCTGCTCGATGAGGCTCATCAGCTCCTGCACCAGCTCGGAGGATGCGGCGTCGAGCCAGAAGGCGTCCTCCACCACCCACAGGGCCGGTCCCGGGACCAGGCGGGAGAGGAGGTCGACGAGCAGCGAGCGCAGCTTGCCGGCCCGGAAGGCTTCGTCCAGCCGGGATGTGTCAACGGTGTCATCGAGCGAGCGGCCCCAGATGGGGGCGATGAGAGGGGACCACTGCGCCAGATCCGGCGCCACCCGGCCGAGCGCGGCGATGGGATCGAAGGAGTCGTCCACCTCCGTGCCGGCGGCCCGGGCCACGAGTGCGGCCAGCGGGGCGCGCAAGGCGTACCAACCGGTGAAGCGGGAGTAGCGCCCGCCCCGCAGCGACACCACCGGGAGCCCGGTCGCGGTGCACGCCACCGTGGCCGCCTGCACCAGCCGGGACTTTCCGAGCCCGGCGTCGGCGACCAGCTCGACGACGGATCCGCGGCCCTGTCCCAGGCCGCCGAGGGCCTCCTGGATCACGGCCATCTCACGGTCACGGCCGACGAGCGGGAGCGGTGCGGTCGAGCTGGAGGCCAGCCCGCGGGCGGCGCCGATGTGGGCCGCCTCGACCAGATGGCTCTTCCCCTTCACCGGGAACGGATCGGCCCAGTCCAGTTCGAAGTCGGTGTGGAGGCGGTCGACGGCGGCCCGCGTGGCCAGCACCCCACCGGGCGTCGCCTTGCCCATGACCCGAGCCGCCACGTTGGTGGTGTCCCCCAGGACGGTGTAGCCGCGGCGCCAACCGTCCCCCAGGTCGACGGCGAAGCCGCGGCCCCGGTTGACCCCGGCCCGGACGGCCAGGGGGCCGCCGCCGGCGGTGACGACGTCGCGGAGGGCATGCACCATCCGGTCCCCGTCGTCGGCGGCGGACACCGGTACCCCGGCGAAGAGGAAGAACTTCCCGCCGTCCCGGTCGACGTCGATGGCGGCGAAGGTGACGTCGTGGTCGCGGGTGGCGGCCTGCACCCGGCAGGTCAGCTCGTGGATGGCGTCGGCGACGGCGCCGGGGCCGTGGTCAGAGAGCAGCCGGTCGGTCCCGCCGAACTTGAGGAAGCCGACGGTGGCGATGCGGTGTTCCCCGTCGCTCGCCTCACCGCCGGCGAAGCGGGTCTGAAGGTAGCGGCGCAAGCCCGGGGAGAGGCCACCGCCCAGGACGGCGGAGTCGATGAGGGCCGGCCCCCCCCGGTCCCCGGACCCGCCGGCGGACCGGCCCCCGCCCCGCCGCAGCAGCAACCCGCCCGCGGTGAGGATCTGACCGGCCTGGGCCTCCTGCTCGAGCCGCAGCACCTCGGTCAGGGTGGGGCCCCAGACGACGAGATCGCGGAACTGGTCGCCGGCCAGGCTCATGAACACCGGACCCGAGTGCAGCCCGACAGAGGCCTTGAGGCCGGGCGCGACAGCTAGACCGGTGGCCCGGAAGGACTTGACCTCGCGCACCATCCCGACCGCCGCATCGGCGGCCCGGGCGGCGTGCCCGGTGCCGGTGAACAAGAGGAGCAGCGCGTCCCCGCCGAACTTGAGGCAGTCCCCACCCCGGCCGGCCGTCTCCGCGAGCAGGCGGCCGAGCAACTGGTTGAGCACGTCGGCCAGGTCCTCCGACCCGATCTTGCCCCGCCGGCTGAGCCGTTCGGCCAACGGGGTGAAACCCGAGATGTCGATGAAGACGAGCGTCCCGTCGACGACGCGCCACCGAGTGGCCGGCTCGAAAGCCAGCCACTCGGCGTGCACGTCGGCCAAGTAGAGGCGCAGGCCCCCTAGCGAAGCCCCCGCCAAGGCTCTCCTTTCCGGGGCCCTACTGCAGCACCCCGGCGGATCCGGAGCTGCCCAGGTAGAAGCGGGCCGGGTCGCCGCTGAAGACGGCGGTGACGCCACCCGCGGCGACGGCCACAGCCGTCCCCGACAGGCCACCGCAGGAGGCCGTGCCGGTGTTGGGATCGGGGACGGCGGTGCACAGCTTGCTACCACTCGTGCCGTTCTGTCCGGCGTAGAAGGTCACGATGCCGCCGCTCCCGTCCTGCGGTTCGTTGACCACGGGGCCGAGGTTGCTGCCGTTGAACGAGTAGGTCACGGTGGCACTCACGTTGGGGACGTTCGGGACGACCTTCTGGGCCGTGGTCGTCGTGGCGTAGTCCACCGCGACGGAGGTGCTCCTGGTGACGCTGGCCCCCCAGGGATCGGTGATGGTCACCGAAAGGGTGTGGGTCTGGCCGGGCGCCAGGTTGGAGATGGTGGCGCCGTTCAGCGAGCACGAGGCAGCCGGCGAGGACCCGTCCACGGTGCAGTGCACGGTGTCGGAGGAGACGGGGTCGTCCGGGTCGGACACGGCGAACGTGAACGTGGCGGTCGGCGTGGAGACGACGGAAGGACCGCTGATGGTGAGGGACGGTGCCAGGTCGTAAACGCTGTAGAGGACCGTGGCCGTCGAGGTTCGCCCGAAGGTGTCCTGGGCGGTCACCGTGTACGGCTCGTCGTTGCCCGGGGTGGAGATGTCCACCGTCGAGGGCCCGGCGCAGGCCAGCACCGTCACCGCACTGCTGCAGCTGTAGGCGGCCGTGACCGGTTGGTAGCCGGGCGAGCCCGGGGTCCCGTGGTCGTAGCTGGCTCCCGATGCAGGATTGGTGATGGAGATGGACGGCGGGGTGGCGTCGACCGGGAAGGCCAGGTTGACGGTGGCACCGTTGCTGGCCGTGGCGACGAGGGTGTG
>DATGAX010000051.1:0-2633 GCA_035312965.1 Acidimicrobiales bacterium | reverse complement strand
CCGGCGTCGGACGCCGCGTAGAGCGAGTCGATGATGCCCGGATCGACCAGGTTGTTGAGCTTCCAGACGATGCGCCCCTCCGGGCCGAGGGCGGCCTCCCGGGCGATCAGATCCGTCATGCGGGCGCGCAGGGTGGCCGGGGCCACGAGCAGGCGCCGGTACTCCACCCGCCGGCTGTAGCCGGTCAGGTAGTTGAACAGGTCGGTGACGTCGGCGCCGATCTCGGACCGGGCCGTCAGGATGCCGACGTCCTCGTAGGTGCGGGCCGTGCTGGCGTTGTAGTTGCCGGTGCCGATGTGGCAGTACCGGGTGATGCCGTCGCCCTCCTGGCGCACGACGAGTGAGATCTTGCAGTGGGTCTTGAGGCCGACCAGCCCGTAGACCACGTGGACGCCGGCCCGCTCCAACGCCCGGGCGAAGCCGATGTTGGCCGCCTCGTCGCCGCGGGCCTTGAGCTCGACCAGGGCGGCCACCTGCTTGCCCCGCTCGGCGGCCCGGATGAGCGACCGGACGATGGCGCTGTCTCCGGAGGTGCGGTACAGGGTCTGCTTGATGGCCAGGACGCTCGGGTCCCGCGACGCCTGGGAGATGAACTCCTCCACCGACTCCGAGAAGCTCTCGTAGGGGTGCTGGACGAGGATGTCGCCCTGGCGGATGGCGGCGAAGATGTCGGCCGTGTCCTCCTCGCCTCCGGTCAGGCGGAACGGCTTGACGGGGTAGAACGGCTCGTCCTTCAGCTCCGGGTGGTCCAGGTTGTAGAACTGCCACAGGGTGGTGTGGTCGAGCGGGTCGGCGCCCTCGTAGACGTCCTCCGGCTGGATGTCGAGCTCGCGGACGAGGAGGGTGCGCACCTCCTCGGTCATGGTCTCGTCGACTTCGAGCCGCACCGCCCGCCCGAACCGCCGCCGCCGCAGCTCCATCTCGACGGCCACCAGCAGGTCGTCGGCCTCCTCCTCCTCGAGGGTGAGGTCGGCGTTGCGCGTGACCCGGAACGGGTGGTGGCTCTCGATCTCCATCCCCGGAAAAAGGGCCTCGAGGTGGGCGGCGATCACCTGCTCCAGGGCGACCCATCGCCGGCCGTCGGGCAGGGCGAGGAGGCCGGGGAGGAGCGGAGGGACCTTGACCCGGGCGAAGCGGCGCTCCCCGCCGGAGGGGTCGCGCACGATGACGGCGAGGTTGAGCGAGAGGTTGGAGATGTAGGGGAAGGGGTGCCCCGGGTCCACGGCCAGCGGGGTGAGCACCGGGAAGATCCTCTCGGCGAACACCTTCCCGACCCACTGGCGGTCGGCCGGCGGCAGGGCGGACCAGTCCTCCAGCACGATGCCGTGCTCGGCCAGGCCCGGGCGTATCTCGCTGACGAACGCCCGCCGCCGGCGCTGCAGCAGCCGCTCGACGGCGGCCCGGATGGCCTTGAGCTGGTCGGTGACGGAGAGCCCGTCGGGCGCGGTGCCGATGCCGGCGGCCAACTGGTCCTTGAGCCCGGCCACCCGCACCTGGAAGAACTCGTCCAGGTTCTGGGCGAAGATGGCCAGGAACTTGACCCGCTCGAGCAGGCGGAAGTCCCGGTTCTCGGCCAGGGCCAGTACCCGGCCGTCGAAGTCCAGGGTGGACAGCTCGCGGTTGAGATAGTGCTGACCCGGCGTGCTGTCGGCCGCGAAGGACTCCTCCGCCAGCGCGGTCACTTACTCGTCCTCGGGCTGGCCCAGGTCCCAATCGATCAGGAGGTTCTCCCGCTCGGCGTCGCGGTTGACCCGCTCCCGGTTGCGCCGGAACTGCGGGTCGTGCGGGGGCAGCAGGAGCAGCCGGGCCAGGGCCCGCTGGCGGAAGTCCTCGATCACCGTACGCTCACCGAAGTCCGAGTCCACCCGCCAGTGCGGCATGACGGGGCCCAGGTACACGATGCGGACGTGGCCGCGAGGTGGGGCTTCTTGGATCTCCGGGGGCTGGATTGACACGGGGGTCAATCCTACCCGCGGTCCCGGAGCCGGTTCGCGGCGGATATGACGGCGGCCAGGGTGGCGTCGAGGATGCTCGAGTGGATGCCCACCCCCCACAGCTTGATGCCGCCCGGCCCGGTCGCCTGGACGTAGGCGGCGGCGCTGGCTTCGGCACCGGATGTGAGGGCGTGCTCGTGGTAGTCGTCGACGGACATCTCGAACCCCAGATTCTCCCGCAGGCCGTTCACCAGGGCGTCCACCGGACCGTTGCCGTGGCCCGAGATCGTCTCGTGCTTGCCGTCTAGGAGGACCTGGGCGGTGACGTGGGTCCCTTTTTCCCCTGAGGAGACTTCGGACGAGATCAGGCGGATGTTGGCGTCCTCGGCCAGGTAGCTGCCGGCGAAGGCGTCCCACATCTCGCCCGGCTTGATGACCGTGCCGCTGGCCTCCGTGATGGCCTGCACCGTCTTGGAGAACTCGATCTGCAGGCCCCGGGGCAGATCGAGGTTGTGCTCGAAGTCCATCAGGTAGGCCACGCCGCCCTTGCCCGACTGGCTGTTGACCTGGATGATCGCCTCGTAGGTGCGGCCCACGTGCTTGGGGTCGATGGGCAGGTAGGGCACCTCCCACCGCTCGTAGTCCTTCGGGAGGGCGTCGACGCCCTTCTTGATGGCGTCCTGGTGGGAGCCGGAGAAG
>DATGAX010000050.1:0-8077 GCA_035312965.1 Acidimicrobiales bacterium | reverse complement strand
GCCGAAGAAGGTCATCGCCCGCCCGCCCAAGCTGGTCAACGTCGTCGTCTGAGGGGGCGGCGGGGCGGGTCCCGTATCGGATTGTGTGCACTTTTCGACAACTGTTGTCTATTTTCGCACACAATCGTGGGCCGTCACAGCTTCCTGCGACGCTGGGTGGCATGAGCACCTTTCTCCAACTCGACCGCCTGGCGGCGAAGCAGCACGGCCTCGTGGCCCTGGACCAGTGCCGGCGGTTGGGCTTGACGCAGCGCCAGATTCTCTATTGCATCAAGAAGGGCCTCATGGCAAGAGTCCGCCCCGGCGTCTACCGCTGGTGCGGGTCGCCCTCGAGTTGGCCGATGATGGCCATGGCCGCGGTGCTGGCGGCCGGAGAAGGTGCCGTCCTCTCGCATACGAGCGCCGGCGTGCTCTGGGGATTCCTGTCGCCGAGCGACACCGACGATCTGGAGATCACAACCCCCCGGCAGTGTCGGATAGCGGGCGTGAGGGCTCACCGCCATGCTCTCACGATCAGGGAACGGGCCACCCGCTCCGGCATTCCCGTCACGACGGTGGAGCGGACCCTCCTCGACCTGGCCGAGTCCACACGGCACCGACAGCTCGGGGAGCACATCGACGACGCCCTCCGACGCCGGCTCACCGCCGTGGCCAAGCTCGACGCCGCCTTGCGCGCCCACCAGGGCCCGGGCCGGCGGGCCACCTCAGCCATGAAGGCGGCGCTGGCCGACCGCGGTGCCGGCTACTACGCCGGCGCCAACCCGTGGGAGCAGGGCATGGACCGGCTCTGGGATGAGTCGGGTCTGCCTGCCGCCGTCCGCCAGCACAAGGTACGCACCCGACACCGCACGTACGTGATCGACCGAGCCATAGTGGAGCTCAAGATCGGCGTGGAGTGGAACGGCCGCGCCGACCATGGGACGAGAAGCGGGTTCGACTACGACAGCGACCGCCGGGCCGACCTGGTCGAAGCAGGGTGGCTCATCATCGACTTCACCACCAACTCGAGCTGGGCCCGCATCACCCGCACGATCAGGAAGGCGGTGGAGGACCGGCGGGCCCTGCTACTGCTCTCCGCGTAGAAAGCGCTCGAGCTCGGCCGCGATCTCGTCACCGGAAGGGAGGTTCGAGAAGTCCGGGCCCCCGGCCGGCATCTCCCGGTCGTGCTGCTCCTCCAGTTGGCGCACGAGGGCGGTGTGCTCCTCGCTGCCCGAGATCAGCTCGGCGATCTGCTGGGCGGTCAGGGTCGCCGCGGCCTGGAGGTGGGAGCTGTCCAGCTCGATCTCGGCCATCTTGGCCAGGCCGTCGACGAGAGCGGCGGCGGCGGCCGGATAGGGCATGGCGGCGACGTAGTGCGGGACCCGGGCCCACAGCCCGACCGACGGGATGGAGGCCGATCCGAAGGCCACCTCCAGCGCGCCCTGCACGCCCGACGGGACCTCGATCCCGGCGGTCATGAACCCCACCGCGGCGGCCAGATCAGCCCGGGTGGATGTGCCGACCAGACGGACCGGCCGGGTATGGGGCACGGGAGCCGGGAATGCGCCCAAGCCCACGACGAGCTCGACCTCGAGACGGTTGGCCAGGGCCACCACCTCGGCGCTGAAGCGGTGCCAGCGCATGTCGGGCTCGGGGCCCGAGAGGATGAGCACGGTGCGGCCGGTGCGGTTGGTCGCGGCGTGGAGGCGGATCTCGGGCCAGCGGATCTCCTCGTCTACCCCGTTGACGATGCGGAGGGTGGGCCGGCGGGCCCGGAAGTCGATCAGCTCATCGGAGTCGAAGGTGGCCACCAGCTCGTGGGGCATGGCTCCCATCAGGTGGCTGAGGGCGGAGGCGGCGGCCATGCCGGCGTCGACCCATCCCTCGAGGCAGACGACCAGCACCGGGCGCTCCACGGCCGGCCACGACCGGACGGTGGCGAGGGGGCTGGCCGGTTCGGTCATATGTCGAGCTCGTCGGCAGCCGCGCTGGAGCGCTCGGCCAGGAACCGGATCGAGTCCGGATAGAAGGAGAAGTCGAAGCCGTCGTCGCCCATGGCCCCACCGACATACCGGGCGTACACGCCTTCGAGGATGCAGGCCAGCTTCCAGTAGGCGAAGGCGACGTAGAAGCCGAGCTGCGGGAGCTCCCGGCCGGTGCGCTCGGCATACCGGGCGGTGAGCTCGTCGCGCCGCGGGAAGCCGGGCACCGTGGTGGCCGCCACTCCGATGGCGGCCCGTTCACCCGGCTCGGGCCAGTACACGAGGAGCTGGCCCACGTCGGCGAGGGGATCCCCCAGCGTGCACAGCTCCCAGTCGAGGACGGCCTCCACCCGGGACCCGTCGGGTGCGACGACGCAGTTGTCGAGGCGGTAGTCGCCGTGGACGACCGTGGCCGGTCCCTGCTCGGGGATCGCCGCCGACAGGCGGTCGTGCAGCTCGTCCATGGCGGGGAGGGAGTCGCCCCCGCGAGCCTGGTTGGCCGCCTGGTAGTTGCCGTACCACCGCTTGAGCTGGCGGGCTATGTAGCCCTCCTTGCGGCCCAGGTCGCCCAGCCCGATCCGGTCGGGATCGGCCTGGTGGATGTCCGCCAGCGTGTCGATGAGGGCCAGCCCGGCCCGGTGCCGGGCCTCTTCGTCGAAGCCGGAGCGGACGTCGGCCTCCGTCCGGGCGATGATGCCGTCTACGAAGCCCATGACGTAGAAGGGGGCGCCGTTGACCTCCGGGTCCTCGCACAGCCCCAGCGCGGGTGGGACGGGGACCCCGGCCGGGCCCATGGCGGCGATGATCCGGTGCTCCCGGGCCATGTCGTGGGCGGTGGGCAGGAGATGACCGGTAGGGGGACGCCGCAGCACGTACCGGTGGGCGGCGCCGTCGGTCACCAGGAAAGTGAGGTTGCTGCGCCCGCCGGCGACGAGGTGGAAGTCGAGCGGCGGCTGCACGCCCGGCACGTGCTGCACGAACCAGTCGGTGACTCGGAGCGCGTCTATACCCCGCGGCGCCTCGGTACCCTGGATGGTCTGGTCACCCATGCCCCCAGAAGCTACCGGAAGGATCGTCCGTCACCCATGCCCACCGTCACTGACGTCACCGATGCCACCTTCGAAGCGGCTGTCCTGGATCGATCGACCCAGGCGACCGTCGTGGTCGATCTGTGGGCGGCCTGGTGCGGGCCGTGCCGGACGCTCGGACCGATCCTCGAGAAGGTGGTCGGCGATGCGGACGGGGTCGAGCTGGTCAAGATCGACGTCGACGCCAATCCACGCTCCGCGGCCACCTTCCAGGTGCAGTCGATCCCGGCGGTGTACGCCATCCGGGACCGCAAGGTGGTGGACAGCTTCATCGGGGCGTTGCCGGAGCCGGCCGTACGCCAGTGGGTGGCCGGGCTCAACCCGCCCCCCAGCCAGGTCGACCTCCTCGTCGCCAAAGGCGACGATGACTCGCTCCGCCAGGCGCTCGCCCTCGAGCCCGGCCACGCCGGAGCCATCCTGGCGCTGGCTCAGCTGCTGGTCGCCGACGGAACCCCGGCGGGCCGTGACGAGGCGCTGGCCCTGCTGGCCCGGCTGCCCGAGTCGGCCGAGACCCGCCACATCGCGGCCCAGGCCCGTCTCGGCGGGGAGGTCGCCGAGGTGTCGTCGGACGACGAAGGGATCGAGGCCAAGCTCGACGCCCTGCTCGAGCGGGTCCGCGACGACGACGTCGCCCGGCAGGAGTTCGTCGACCTCCTGGAGATCCTCGGGCCCGACGATCCCCGCACCGCGACCTACCGCAAGGCGCTGACGGCCCGGCTGTTCTAGCGGCGTGCTGCGCCTCGGCGACAGGACGTTCGACACCGGCAGCCGGGCGTTGGTCATGGGGATCCTCAACCGGACCCCGGACTCGTTCTACGACAAGGGTCGCTACTGGGACACGGACGCCTTCTTCGGGCGGGCCCAGCGGCTGGTCGACGAGGGCGCCGACGTCCTCGACGTGGGCGGCGTCAAGGCCGGTCCGGGACCGGAGGTGACCGAGGCGGAGGAGATGGAGCGGGTGGTGCCCGCCATCGAAGCCCTGAGGCGCCGCTTCGACGTCCCACTGTCGGTCGACACCTGGCGGGCATCAGTCGCCCGGGAGTCCTACCGGGCCGGCGCGGTCGTGGGCAACGACATCAGCGGATTCGCCGATCCCGACTACCTGCCGGCGGCGGCGGCCGCGGGAGCCACGGTCGTGGCCACCCATGTCCGCCTCGGGCCCCGCATTCCCGACCCCGACCCGCAGTACGACGACCTGGTAGGCGACGTCGAGCGGTTCCTGCTCGAACGAGCGGCGCAGGCCGGCGAGGCGGGGATCGGCCCCGAACGCATCGTCCTCGACGCCGGCCTCGACCTCGGCAAGACGGCGGCCCAGTCGCTGGAGCTGCTCCGCGCCTCGGCCCGTCTGGCCGCCCACGGATACACCCTTCTCCTGTCGGCATCCAACAAGACCTTCCTCGGGGTCCTGTTCGACCTCGAGGTCGCCGACCGGGCCGAGGCCACGCTGGCCGCCCACTCGGTGGGGGTGAGCCTCGGCTGCCGGATCCTGCGGGCCCACGACGTCCGGGCCGCCCGCCGGGTCGCCGACACGCTCGCCGCCGTGCTGGAGGCGGTGTGACCCGGCCGGCCGGTCCCGAGATCGTCCTGGTCGACGGCAACGATCCGGTCCTCGTCGCCGAGGCCATGAGCCGGGCCGTCGAGGAGGCTCTGGCCGGTGAGGACCGGTCGTTGGCCCTCGAGGACTATTCCGGAGAGGAGGTGGATCTGGCCGCGGTGGCCGACGCCTGCGCCACCCCACCGTTCCTCGCCGGTCGCCGGGTCGTGCTGGTGAGGGATGTCGGCCGGTGGAACACCGAAGAGGTCGGCCCGCTGCTCGCCTACCTGGAGGACCCGCTGGAGACGACCGCCCTGGTCCTCGTGGCGGGGGGCGGGCCGACGGCAGCCAAACTGGCGGCCGCGGTCAAGGCCAGGGGTCGGGTGGTGTCGACCAATGTCGACTCGCGCCAGGCGGGCGACTGGGTCAACGATCGCATACGCCGGTCCGGGCTGGGGCTGGACGCCGCGGCGGCCGCCGCGCTGCGCGAGCACCTCGGCGAGGATGCCAGCCGCCTGATCGCGATCCTCGAGGTCCTCGAAGCGGCGTACGGGACGGGCGGCCGCCTGACCGCGGACGACATACAGCCGTACCTGGGCGAAGCCGGATCGGTGACGCCATGGGCCTTTACAGACAGCATCGACGCCGGGGATGCGGAGGGCGCCCTGACGCACCTCCACCGGCTCCTGGAGGGAGGGCGGCGTCACCCCCTCGTCGTCCTGGCCATCCTTCACCGCCACATCACATCCCTGATGCGGGTCGACAGTCCGGCTGTCCGCACCGAAGCGCAGGCGGCCGAGGCCATGGGCATCGCCAAGGGCAGGAGCACCTTCCCGGCCAAGAAGGCGTTGCGGGCGGCGGGGCAGTGGGGCTCCGCCCACATCGCCGAAGCCGTCGCGTTGGTGGCCGACGCCGAGGTCGACCTCAAGGGTCACAGCGGCTGGCCCGAAGAGGCCGTCCTGGAGGTGCTCGTCGCCCGACTGTGCCGTCTGGCCCGAGGCCGTCCCGCCCGGGCCGCCGCCGGCACCCGCTGAGTCCGTGCACGTCACCCTGTTGGACCAGCTGGCGGCGGGCGGGGCGTCCCTGGTGGCCGGAGCCGTCAACGCCCTGGCCGGGGGCGGGACGCTCATCTCGTTCCCGACCCTCGTCGCCCTCGGGGTCCCGGCCGTGTCCGCCAACATCACCAACACGGTCTCGATCCTCCCCGGATACCTCGCCGGGTCCTACGCGCAGCGCGACGACCTCCGTGACCAGCTGGCTTCGGCCCGCGTCCTCGCCGGCGTGGCGGCGGCCGGAGGACTGGCGGGGGCGGTACTCCTGGTCCTCATCCCCGGTCATGCCTTCCGCCAGGCGGTGCCGTACCTCATCCTGCTGTCGTGCGTCCTGCTCGCCGTCGGCGATCGCCTCAAGCCCCGGCGCCCCCCGGTCGAGCGACCAGCTGAACAGCGGGGGGCGCCCACCACTGCGCTCCACACGCGCCACTCCCTTGTCTTCCTTGCCGCCGTCTTCGTGGCGGCGGCCTACGGCGGCTTCTTCGGCGCCGGCCTCGGGATCATCCTCCTCGCCGTGATGGGAATCTTCCTGGACGAATCGCTGACCCGCATCAACGCCCTCAAGCAGGGCCTATCCTTCGTCGTCAACCTGCTGGCCGCCGTGTTCCTCGCCTTCTCCGGCAAGGTCACGTGGGCGCTGGTCCCCGTCATGGCCGTGGCCAGCGTGGCTGGAGGCCTGGCCGGGGGTCGCCTGGTGCGCCGGATCGACGGCGATCAACTGCGAAAGGTCGTGGTGGTGGCCGGCCTCGGAGTGGCGGTCTACTTCTTCGCCGCCTGAACGAGCCCAGCCCGACCCCGCCCAGCGAGGCGGGGTATACAGCCCGGTTCAGCCCTGGTCGGTGTCCGCCGCCGGCGCCGACAGCGCGTTGATCCGCTTGACCAGCCGGGACTTGCGGTTGGCGGCCTGGTTCTTGTGGATGATGCCGCGGGCGGCCGCCTTGTCCAGGCGCTTCACCGCCAGGCGCAGATCGTCGGCGGCCGTCTCGGTGCCGGCGGTGGCGGCGGCGACGGCCGTCTTGATGCGGGTCTTGACCTCGGACCGGGCCGACTTGTTGCGGACGCGGGCCAATTCGTTGGTCCGGTTGCGCTTGATCTGACTCTTGATGTTGGCCACGTCGGTCGGGTATCTCCAGCTGGGTTGGGAACCGGGAAATGCTAACAGACGGCGCCGGCCGGAGGTCGCCGCGGCCTCGCCGCGACGCCGGGTTCAGGCCGCCCCGTCGACCGACGCCGCGGCCTCGACCACCCGGGCCGGGATGCCGACCGCGGTGGCGTGGGGTGGGACGTCGCACACGACCACCGCGTTGGCCCCGATCCGGGCACCGTCGCCGATGGTGATGGCACCGAGCACCTTCGCCCCGGCGCCGATGAACACGTCGTCGCCGACTATGGGCCGCCGGTCGCCCCGGTAGTCCCAGCCGATGGTGACCCCCTGGTGGACCTGCAGGTTGGCGCCGATGCGCTCGGCGGAGAGGATGGTGCCCTGCCCGTGGGAGATGAAGAGGCCGGGCCCGATCGGCGTCCCGCTCAGGTCGAGGCCGGGCACCCCCTTCCACGCCAACCGGCACAGCCGACCGGCCAGCACCCCGGCCGGGTTACCGGACGCCAGGCGGTGGTAGTACACCGAGCGGAACTCCGGGAAGGCGAAGAGGAAGCGGCCCAGCAGGCGGAACCGCTGCTGCGGGCCCATCCAGAGGAGATCGGCCCACCGTTCGCAGTCCGCGTCCACCACCGACTGCTGGTCGGTGAGCCGGTACGTCCAGAGCAGCGGGAAGACGGCCAGTGACCGCCAGCTGTCGAAGCGGGCCAGCACCCATCCGGCCACCGCATCGAGGATCTTCATCACGAGTCGGAATAGGCGAAGAAGGCCCGCGCCGCTGTGGCGATGACCTCGACGGCGGCGTCCACGCCGATCACCGTGGGATCCACGATCAGGTGGTACAGCGAGGGATCAGCCGGGTCGCGGCGGTACAGCCGCTTCACGAACGACGTCCGGGCCCGGTCCGTCTCGGCCTGCCGACGCCGGGCGGCGTCGAGATCGAGGTGCTCGAAGGGGGCGGCCCAGGCCACCCGCCGCTCGACCGGCCCGTCCAGGCGCACGTGGTAGGCGCCGGGCCGCTTGGCCAGGACCACCGCCCCGGCCCGGCCCAGCAACACCGCTCCGGAGCCGCCCGCCACGCGCCTCAACCCCTCCTCGGCCCGGGTCCGGATGTCGTCGTCGTCCAGCACGTCGGGCTCGGGCCCGATCACCGCGCCCACGGTCGCGGCCCGGGCGAAGTAGCTGAGGAACCGCCCGGTCGGGGTCGACTCCTGCTCGCCCTTGACCAAACCCTCTCGCGAGCGGTGGGATTGGGACACCGCGTCGGCGCTGATCAGCCGGTCCACGAACGGCAGGCCCATGTCGGACGCCAGGCGGGGGGCGATGACGCTGCCGCCCGCCCC
>DATGAX010000049.1:0-3677 GCA_035312965.1 Acidimicrobiales bacterium | reverse complement strand
CTACGAGTCGTCGTTCATGGACCCGTCGCGGATCGCGGAGCCGACCCCGCCCAAGCCGGCGCCCAACCAGCCCAATGCCGCGCCCGTTCAGCCGCCGGTGGCCAGCGCCCTGCACGCCCCGCTGGAGGGTGGGCTACCCGGTTCGGACAGCAGTTCGTCGTCGCATTTCGCCCAACCGGTGCACAAGAAGTCGCACCTGCCGATGTGGCTGGTCATGACGCTGATGTGGGTGGCCACGGTCGCCGCCGGCGCGGGTCTTTTCGCCGGTTCCGTCACCGCGCTCAAGTCCCGCCGGAGGCGGCGGCGGCGCCATGCGGCCGCGCCGGCGGCCCAGGTCGCAGGGGCGTGGAGCGAGCTGGTCGACCTGTGCCGGGACCTCGGCCTGAGCGTTCCGGGGCGTATCACCCGCAGGGAGCAGGCCGCGGCCGTGGCACTGGCCGATCTGGCGCCGCTGGCCCGGCGAGGGGACGCGTCGATCTTCGGTCCGGGGGAGCCGACTGACGCCGACGTGGCCGAGTACTGGTCGTCCGTCGATGCGGCCCGCCACCAGATGCGGTCGGGCGTGAGCCGGGTGCGCCGGATCCGGGCTCGCCTGAGCCTTCGGTCGCTGATGCCGCAAGGCGCGATGGCATGAAGCTCAAGCTCACCCTCGAGCGCGGGCACGGCCGCCCGCGTGCCGATGTACTCGTGGATGTGGACGCCACGGCGTCGGTCGGAGCGCTGGCCCGCTACCTGGCCCGGTCGGATCCCGAAGGGGCCGCCGAGCCCGAGCGGGAGTACAGCCTGGCCTACACCGGACCGGCCGGCGGGCAGATCCGGGCCGACACCCCCGTCTCGGCATCCGGCCTGCAATCCGGCGCGGTGGTGGCGCTGGCCGCCACCGGTGGTCAGTTCTCGGGTGCGCCGGCCCACGCCGCGGCCGCCGTCATCGTGGTCCTGGAGGGCCCGGACACCGGTCGCGAGTTCCCGGTCCCCACGGGGACGAGCGTCATCGGCCGGGGCAGCGACTCCGACGTGGTTCTGAGCGACCCCATGGTCTCCCGGCACCATGCCCGCGTCACAGTGGCGGACACGATCGAGGTCGTCGACCTGGGCTCGGCCAACGGCATCGTGGTGGGGGGCGAGCACGCCGAGCGGGCCCTCCTGCGCCCGGGCGACACGGTACTCATCGGCGACACCCTGCTGACCGCCCGCCTCGTGAGCTCCGGGGGCCACGCCCCGGCCGACCCCTGTTCGATCCCGTTCAACCGGCCGCCCCGGCTGGACCCCATCTACGGCGGCCAGGTGTTCAAGGCGCCCGAACCCCCGGACCCGCCCCGGAGCCAGCGGTTCCCGATGCTGCCCCTCTTCGCCCCGTTGCTCATCGGCGCCGTCGTCTACCTGTCCACCAAGTCCACCACGTCGCTCATCTTCATGGGCCTGAGCCCCCTGATGATGGTGGCCAACGTGGCCGAGGGCCGGCTGGCCGGCCGCAAGGCCTACCGGGAGGCGGTGGAGCTGTTCCGGGCCGACATCGAGGACCTGGTTGGGGAGGCCACGGTCGCCCGGGAAGAGGAGGCTGTGCGCCGGCGGGGCGAGCACCCGCCCGCGACCGAGTGCATCCAGGCCGTCGACGGCCTGACCTCCCTCCTTTGGTGTCGCTGGCCCGATCTGCCCGGTTTCGCCGAGCTGCGCCTCGGACTCGGCCGGCAACCGTCGAGGAACACCATCGAGCTGCCCTCCGGGAAGCAGAACAACCGGGCCTTGTGGCGTGAGCTCAGAGAGGCCGTCGCTCCCTTCGCGACCGTCGACGACGTCCCGGTGGTGGCCCGGCTGTCCGAGAAGGGCGCGGTCGGTGTGGGCGGCCCGCGCCCGCAGGCGCTCGACGTGGCCCGAGGCATCGTGCTCCAAGCGGTGGGGTTGCATTCGCCCGCCGACCTGTCGCTGGCCGTGATCTCCACTCCTGAGGCGGCCGGCGACTGGGAATGGGTCAAGTGGCTGCCCCACTGCCTGGCCCCGACCTCGGTCCTCACCACTGAACCGCTGGCGTCGACGCCCGACTCGTGCCAGAAGCTGGTCGCCGACCTGGAACGCGTCATCCGCGGCGAGCCCTCGGATGACCGGGCGCGCAAGGGTCCTCCATCGACCCGCGTCCTGGTGATCGTGGAGGACGGAGCGCCGATGGAACGCAGCCGGCTCACGAACCTGGCGGCGGCCGGCGCGGCGGCCGGAGTGCACCTGCTGTGGGTGGCCTCGGACCTGTCCCGCCTGCCTGCGGCCTGCCGTTCGTTCGTCGAGGTGGCGACGGTGAGCGGTCACAGCGCGGCCGGTTTCGTCCATACCGGGCAGGAGGTCCTGCCGTTGCAGCTGGAACCGGTTCCGGCGGTCACGGCCGAGGCGGTGGCCCGGAAGCTGGCGCCGGTGGTCGACGCGGCTTCGAGCGCCGACGCCCAGAGTGACCTGCCGCGCTCCGTCTCCCTTCTCACCCTGGGCGGCCGCGAACTGGCCGCCTCCCCCGATGCCGTCATCGAGCGGTGGGTCGAGAACCGATCACTCCTAACCGGGCCGTATGCCCAGACCTCCGGCGGGGCGCGGCGGCCAGCCAACCTGCGGGCCGTCGTCGGCACCACCTCGTCGGGACCGCACGTCCTCGATCTACGCACCCACGGCCCCCACGCCCTGGTCGGCGGCACGACCGGATCCGGAAAGAGCGAGCTGCTCCAGTCGTGGATCCTCGGCATGGCCCTCACCAACAGCCCGCAGCGCCTCACCTTCCTGCTGGTCGACTACAAGGGCGGTTCGGCCTTCGCCGACTGCGTCCGGCTGCCGCACACAGTGGGACTGGTCACCGACCTCAGCCCCCACCTGGTGCGCCGGGCCCTTACCTCCCTGTCGGCGGAGCTGCGCTACCGGGAGGGGATCCTCCACCGCAAAGGGGCGAAGGACCTGGCCACCTTGGAACGCGACGGTGACCCGGAGGCGCCCCCGAGCCTGGTCATAGTGGTGGACGAATTCGCCGCCCTCGTGCAGGAAGTGCCCGAGTTCGTGGACGGCGTGGTCAACGTGGCCCAGCGGGGCCGCAGCCTCGGCCTCCACCTCATCCTGGCCACGCAGCGCCCGTCGGGGGTGATCAAGGACAACCTCCGGGCCAACACCAACCTGCGCCTGGCGCTGCGCATGGCCGACGACGCCGACAGCAGCGACGTCATCGGGACTCCGGAGGCGGCCGGCTTCGATCCCAGCCTCCCCGGGCGGGCCGTGTCGCGTACGGGTCCGACCCAGCTGACCCCGTTCCAGGCCGCCTACGTCGGCGGGTGGACGTCCGACACCCCACCGCTGCCTTCCATCGAGGTGACGACGTTCGGGATGAGCCCGTCCCTCACCTGGGATCCTCCCGACGACCTGGTGGAGCTGGAGCCGTCCCAGGGGCCAACGGACATCCAGCGCATCGTGGGTAACGTGTCACAGGCCAACCGTCAGTCCAAGGTCCCGGCGCCCCGGCTGCCGTGGCTGTCGGAGCTGGCGCCGGTGTACGAGCTGACGAAGCTGCCGACGCCGCGCCGAGACGACGCCCTCGTGTTCGCGGTGGCGGACGACCCCGAACACCAGGCGCAGCCCACCCTGGCCTTCCGGCCCGACGACCACGGCAACATGGCGGTCTACGGGACCGGCAACTCCGGCAAGAGCGCCTTCCTCCG
>DATGAX010000048.1:0-6846 GCA_035312965.1 Acidimicrobiales bacterium | reverse complement strand
GGCCACGGTGGTGATCGTCGCCATCATCCTGTGGCTGGTGGAACGCAACAACCAGGGGCCGGCGTGGCCGGTCCACGGAGCGCAGGGAGTTGCGGGGTGGCCGTACCAACCGGGGCCGCCGGCGCACGGGGCGCCGCCCCCACCGGTCTGGCCGGCGGTACCGCCCGGGTGGCACCCCGATCCGTCCGGCGCCAACCGGTGGCGGTGGTGGGACGGCCAGAGGTGGACCGAGCACGTGTCCCAGCACTCCCAGTAGCCGGGCGGGCGCCCTAGCGCGCCCGGGCCGCGGCCCGGTCCCGAGCGGGGCCGTCCAGCTCCGGTCCGGTGGCCGCGATCACCCGGTCCCGGCCCCGCGACAACGCGTGGGCGGGGCCGAGCACCAGCACCTCCAGCGGGAACGGGGAGCGATCGGCCAGACGGGGGGTGGCGGCGTAGCCGAACCCTATGGAGCGCAGAGGCCGGCGATCCGAGACCGACGAACGGGACCCGTCGAGCCAGTCGACCTCGACTCCTCCGGCCTTCCCGACCTCGCCGACGACCGTCCCGAACGTGCCGTAACGGGGCAGGCCGGGGGCGGCTCCGAGGACCACCACCCGGTCGCCGGGCGCGAACCGGCCCTTCCCTGAGGCGGGCCGGTCGGTGCCGAGGGCGGCCCGGTTGAGCCCCCGGACCTCCTCGAGGCCGAGACCGACCAGCAGCCGGTGATCGGGATCGGCCCGCCATTCGCCCAGCAGCACGTCGGCCCGTTCCCGTCCCGGCGATATCGCCTGGCCCGGCCCGGAGGACCCCCACATCGGGTGCACCAGGCCGTCGAGCCGGCCGATCTCGTCGGCCAGTCGACGCAAGCCGTGGCTGGCCGGGTTGCCGAGCCGGGGCAGCGTGCCGCCCTCCACGAAGACCAACCGGCCGGCGCCGGCCGCCGCCAACCGCAACAGATCGGAGGACGGGCGGCGGTCGGCCTGGTCCACGACCAGCACGTCCGGCCGGTGCCCGGGGCGATACGGTGCCAACCCGGTGAGGACGGCCCACCGGGCCTCGGCCTCTCGGGTGGGTGCCGACACCTCGACGCGGCAACCGGCCCGCTCCCATACCGGCCGGCACCGGGAGATCACCTCCGCCTGAGCCAGAAGGTCGGTCCCCCCCACAGGCGAACCCAGAAAGTGGACCCGCCCGCCCGGGGACAGCAGCGCCTCCACCGCCGCCCGGTTGGCCGCTTCCAGGTCCGGGCCGGCGGGCCGGTCCATCTCGGTGTGGCGGCCGGCCCCCGGCGATCTGAGCACCCGCAGCAGCTCGTCGTCGACCCGCCGCGCCGCGGCGGTGACCCATCTGGCTGCCGCCGTCGGCGAAGGAGTCGGCAGGCTCCGCCGGCAGAAGCCATCGGCCCAATCGACGGCGTCGGCCACGCCCGCTCCGCCGGCGAAGGTGGCGGCCAAGGTAACGACGACGTCGGCGCGCCGGAAATCGGATCGCCGGGCCGCCAGCCGGAGGGCGACGGCCCGCTCGAGAGCGGGATCGTGCAGGCCCGGAGAGGATGCCGGGCCGGGCGCCGGCGTCACCTCCGCGCCGGTGCCGGCCTCCCGCTCCCGGCGCGGCGGTTCCATCGGCATGCGGCGGGCGTCGAATCTCCCGAGCGCGGCGGCCCGGCGGCTCTGGCTGCTCGTCTGCCGGACCAGGGCGCGCGACACCGAGGCCAGGTCGGCCAACCCGTCGGGGCGGAGGCGCCACTCGAGGTCCAGACCGCGCCGCCGTATCTGGTCCCGCAGGGCCAGCTGGTAGAGGGCGGCCAGGCCCTGCCGGTCGACGAACCAGTCGGCGGACTGGACCGCGCCCCACGACCCTTCTCGCCGGCCCAGGTTGGCGACCAGGACATGGGTGTGGACATGCGGCTCTCCGGCCGAGTTGGAGCGGTGCTCGAAGGACGCCGCGATCAGGCCGTCGGCCGGCAGGAAACGTCCTTCGGCGTCGCGCCGGAACAGGGTCGCCCTGGCGTCCAGGTACCCGACCACTTCGTCGACGGCGGCGGAGTGAGCCCCACGGAGGGACGGGCCCGGGTCTCCGGTGGCGAGCGACAGCGACTTCGGGGCGCCGAAGACCAGGTCCCATCCCCCTCGCCTCCGGGCCGGGCGGCGCGCCGGCAGGTAGGCACCGGACGCCGGGTCCCGGCCTTCGAGCACCCGCCGGAGGTCCCGGGGTCGCACCGGGCCGGCCAACCCGAGCAGCCGGGTCGCCCCTGGCGACCAACGGCCGGGGTGGCGGCCGTCCAGGAAGTAGGGGACCACACCGGCGCCGACCGCACGAACGATGAGCATGGACAAGCACTAGCACATATTGAAAATCTATGAAATAGTACATCCCAGCCCGACCAAGGAGGTAGCGCCCGTGACCGTCCCGCTCCCGATCACCGCCTTCGTGGCGGTGGGGATGAACCCGAATGCCCAGGACCTGCCCGGCTCCAACGTCCTCACACTGCTGACCGACGGCCTGGCCGGCTGGGCGCTCATCGCGGCCATGGCCGGCGTGGTCATCGGCGCCGTCATGTGGGCCTTCGGCCACTACTCGCAGAACTACCAGCAGGCGTACAACGGCCGGCGGGGCGTGCTGGTCTCGGCCCTGGCCGCGGTCCTGATCGGGGGCGCCCCGTACATCATCAACTTCCTGGTGCAGAAGGGTGGTACGGCGCATTGATCCCGCCGCCCGAGGGGCTCTGCTCGATCCTGCCCATCCCGATCTGCCCCTCCGACGTCGTCAACGCGGGCGCCGGTCTGGCGTCATCGGTCGCCGGTCAGGCCGCCTCGTCGGTCATCGAGACGGTGGCATCGGGCCTCCAGCACGCCGCCGACTGGTTGGTGGGCCAGGTGATCGACCTGATCATGAGGTCGGCCGAGCCGCACATGGACGCCGGGTGGTTCGGTCCCGAGATCGCCCTGATCGAGAAGGTCGCCGTCCTGGTGGTGCTGCCCGTCCTCATGGTGGCGTCCATGGGGCCGGTCCTGCGCCAGGACGCCCGCCGCTTGTTGAGGGTCTGGGCGGTGGGGTTGCCGGTGGCCGTCTTCGGCGGGTTCGTGGCCGCCGAGCTCACCGGCGTGGCCCTGGGGGCGACCGACGGGATCACGTCGCTCGTGGCCGGATCGCATTCCGCCGGCCTGGGCCGGCAGTTCGTGACCGCCATGACGTCGTCGCCGGCGCTGGTCGCGCCCGTCTTCGTGCAGATCGCCATCGCCGGGCTCACGATGGTCGGAGCCCTGCTCGTCTGGCTGGAGCTGATGGTCCGGTCGGCCGGCGTGTACGTGGCGACGTTCTTCATGCCGCTGGCGCTGGTGGCGTACATCTGGCCGGCGACGGCAGGGGTGGCCAAGCGGGCGGTGCAGATCCTGGCCAGCCTGATCCTGTCGAAGTTCGTGATCGTGGCGTGCGTCAGTCTCGGCCTGGCGGCACTGGCCGGCGGCGGCGTGGACGCTGAGGTGTCCGGCGCGGGAGTCCTGCTGATGGCGGCGTTCGCCCCCTTCGCGCTGCTCCGGCTGGCGCCCATCGTGGAGGCGTCCGCCATCGCCCACCTGGAAGGGATGTCACGCCGGCCGGTTCGGGCCACGGCGCGCGCCGCGACGGCGGCGGCGGGCGCCCCGACCCATCCGATCACCCAGTTGGTGATGTCGGCTCGCAGCCGGGCCTCGGGCGGCGAAGGGGACGCGGGTGGGTTGGAGCCGACCCTCGTCGCGGCCCAGCCGCTGACCTTCCGGGCGCCGGACTACCCGGTGCCCGACGACCAGGTGCCCGACGGCGGGACGCCAGGGCGGGCCGATGGCTGACGGGCCGCGGTACGGCTTCCATCCGCTCGAGCGCCGGGGCCTGTTGCTCGGGCTGGACGGGGTGCAGGTGGCGACCCTCGGAGGGGGCGCGGCCTCGGCACTGGCGGCTCGGGCCGCCATCGGCGGGCGTCTCGGGTTGGTGGCCGCCCTCGCCACCGCGGCGGGCGCGCTGGCCGCGGGCCTGGGACGCAAGGACGGCACATCCTTCGGTCGCTGGGCCCGCCTCGGCGCCGGCTGGGCGTCCCGGCGGACGAGGGGCCCGCGGCTCGACGACCGGCCTCTTGCCGGGACCGGGCCGGCGGGGAGCGCGGTGGACGGCTCCCTCACGGCGGGCCGACCCACCCAGAGCCCCGGGCGGGCCCGGAGGAGGGCGGCCGGCACGACCGCCCCGGCCGGCATCGAGATCGCCTGCGCCCCCGGGATCGGATCCGAGGCGGGGATCGGAATGGTGGTCGACCGCGCCGCCGGCACCCAGGCCGCGGTGCTGCCGGTGCACGGCGGGTCCTTCTCCCTTCTGGATCCGCCCGAGCAGGCCCAACGTCTGGAGGCGTGGCGACGGGTGCTGGGTGCGGTGGCCCGGCCGGGGACGCCGGTCACCTGCTTGCAGTGGGTGCGCCGCACGCGGGCCGGCTCGACGCCCGCCCTCGATTCGATGCCGGTGGCGGGGCCCGACGAAGATGTCCTCGGCGCGGCGGCGAGCTACCGGAGCTTCGTGACCTCGGCCCTGCCCGGCATGGTCGATCATCACACCTGGCTGGTGCTGGCCGTCCCCGGCCGCCGCCGGTCGTCTTCCACTGTGCTACGGCGCGAGGTCAGGTTCCTGCAGGGCCAGCTCGAGTCGGCCGGCCTGGAGCCCGGGCCGCCGCTCACGGTCGACCGTCTCTGCGGCGTCCTCGCCGACACCACACGCTGCGGCGGATCTCCGCCGGCGACGGGCCGGGCCGGTCTGGCCTGGCCCATGGCCGCCCACGACGGGTGGGCGGCCTACCGGGCCGACGGCACCTGGCACGTCACCTACTGGGTCGCCGAGTGGCCGCGGGTCGAGGTCGGGCCGGACTTCCTTTCCCCCCTTCTGGTGGCCGGCGTGCGGACCTCCGTGTCGGTGTTGATGGCCCCGGTCGCGGCCGCGGTGGCTGTCCGCGAGGTCCGCTCGGCCCGGACGGCCGATCTGGCCGATGCCGCCCTGCGCTCCCGGGCCGGGTTCCTCACCAGCGCCCGGCGGGAGCGGGAGAGCGAGGGGCCGGCCCGTCGGGAGGAGGAGCTGGCCGACGGGCATCAGGCCTTCCGCTTCAGCGGCTACGTCACCGTCAGCGCCGACGACCCCGAAGGTCTGGCGGCGGCCTGCGCCGACGTCGAGCACCTGGCCCAATCGGCGCGGGTGGAGCTGCGCCGGCTCTTCGGTCGCCAACGGGAGGCCTTCACCTGGACGCTCCCCCTGGCTCGGGGCCTGCGGTAGCCGCGCCGTGCGCCCGCCGCCGTCCCACCGGGCCACCACGGCCAACCTCCAGGCCGTGTACCCCTTCGTGTCGGAAGGCCCCATCGGTGACCAGGGACCGCTCGTCGGCAGGGACGTGCTGGGTGCGCCGTTCTCTTTCGACCCGTGGGAGCTGTATCGGGCCGGCCGCCTCACCAACCCGAACATCCTCGTCCTGGGCCAGGTCGGCCGGGGCAAGTCGAGTTTCGTCAAGGCGCTCGTGTGGCGCGAGGTCGCCTTCGGCCGGCGGGCGTGGATCATCGATCCGAAGGGGGAGTACGGGGCGTTGGCCGAGGCGTCCGGGTCGTCACCGGTAGACCTGGCGCCCGGGGGCCCGGTGCGGCTCAACCCGTTGGACGGTCCCGGCGGGGCCCGGAACGCCGATCCCGACGCCGCGTTGCGGGCGCGCGTCGAGCTCGTGGCGTCGCTGACCGCGTCCTCACTGCGCCGCGGCCTGCAGCCCGACGAGCGCACGGCACTGGAGCTCGGCGTGCGCCAGGTGTCGCGCCGCGCCGCGGCGCCGACCCTGCCCGACCTGGTGGAGGCGCTGTTCCGCCCGGACGCGGACGCGGCGGCCTCCGTCGGTACCGACGTGGCCGGCCTGACCGCGTCCGGGCGAGCTCCCGCCCTCGAGCTCCGGCGGATGATCCACGGCGACCTGGCCGGTATGTTCGACGGGCCGACCACCGCCGGCCTGGATCCCGACGCCGCGGTCACGGTGCTGGATCTTTCGGCCACCTTCACGTCGTCCGCCCTGCCCCTTGTGATGACCTGCGCCACGGCGTGGCTCCAGTCCGGGCTGGGCGCCGGCCGGGGTGGCAAGACCCTCGTGGTGATGGACGAGGCGTGGGCCATCCTCAGCGACCCGGCCACGGCCCGGTGGGCCCAGGCCACGTTCAAGCTCTCACGGTCGCTCGGTGTGGCCAACGTGGTCGTGGTGCACCGGGTGTCCGATCTGCGGGCGGCCGGCGCCGACGGGTCGGCCGAGGAGAAGCTGGCCGCCGGCCTGCTGGCCGATGCGGAGACCCGCGTGGTGTTCGGCCAGTCTCCGGCCGAGGCGGCGGCCACGGGCCAGCTCCTCGGCCTGAGCCGGACCGAGGTGGAGGCCATCGCCCACCTGCCCCGTGCCATCGCGCTGTGGCGGGTGGGCGCGCGGGCCTACCTCGTCGAGCACCACCTCGGTCGGCACGAGCGGGCGCTGGTCGACACCGACGCCGCCATGCGGCGATGAGGGCCATCGGTGCCACAAGGGCGGCGAGAAGGCCGCCCCCTCCGGCGTCGGCCGACCCGGCCGACGCCGTGCTGCTGATCCTGGCCGCGGCGGCGGCCGTGGTGGCGGCGATCTTCTGGGCCGACTCGAGCCTGGCCGGGTGGTTGGCGACGGGCCGCTGGCCGCACCTGGCCCTGGCCGCCCTGCCCGCCGCCTTGGTCCGACTGCCGCACCACCTGAGCCGCCCCCTGGCGGCGTGGCCCGGTCACGAGGCGGAGGCGGGCTCGGCGGCGGCCAGGGCCGCCTTCTACGTCGCGGCCGGCGCCGCCGCCGTTCTCGTCGCCGCCTCATGGCGC
>DATGAX010000047.1:0-3076 GCA_035312965.1 Acidimicrobiales bacterium | reverse complement strand
GGCGGCGCGGGCTGTGGCGCCTTCGAGGACGGGCCTTAGGGCTTCCATGCCCTTCCTGCGCAACCGGTCGCGCTGGGCCGGATCGATGAAGCCGTCGAGGAAGTCGGCCAGCTCCATCACGTGGCTGTCGGCGTCCAGGATCGTGCGCTGCCCGGCGTATGCCATTGGTCCTCCCCAGGTCTGACGGGCCGCTACTGGTCGTGGCCGGTGACATTCTGTCACCCGGCCTGTGACAGAATGACACCGTGGGCAGGCCACGTGCAAGGGCCACGGCCGTGGCGAACGGCAACGCCGAGCCGGCACGGCTCCCCCGGGCCGACCGGCGAGACGCCCTGCTCGACGCGGCCGCCGCCCTGCTGGCTTCCGGCGACGTGGAGGCGGTCTCCATGGAGGCGGTGGCCGAGCACGCGGGCGTGAGCCGGCCCCTCGTGTACAAGCACTTCGCCAACCGGAGCGAGCTGTTGGCCGCCGTGTACCAGCGGGAGTCGGCCGTTCTCCACGCCGAGCTGGCGTCCCAGGTCGGCGCCGCCGACACCGTCGAGGAGATGTTCCGAGCCCTGGCCAGCGGAGCCCTGAGGGCGGAAGCGAGCCGGGGCGCCGCCTTCGCCGCCCTGCGGGCAGCCGGCCTGCGGACCCGCGAGCGACGCCAGGAGCAGCGGCGGCGCGACAGGACCACCCTGCGCTATTTCGCATCCCGAGCCGTGCGCCAGCTCCACATGGACGAGGAGGTGGCCAAGACGGGAGTGGCCATCTTCCTGGGCGCCATCGAGACCGTCCTGGCCCGCTGGCGGCTGCGGCCGACGGCCGATCATGCGACTCTCCTCGAGGACACCTACGTCGCCCTCGTCGTCGGTGGCCTGGAGCAGCTGGCGCACGACAACCCGAGCACCCAATGGAGCCCGCCCAGCCGTGTGCTGAGCGCTGATCGGAGGTAGCAGTGGCCTGGGACTTTTCGACCGACCCGGAGTTCCAAGAGAAGCTCGACTGGGTCGAGCAGTTCTGTATCACCGAGATCGAGCCGCTGGACCTCGTGTTCCCAGGCGCGGCCTGGTCCCGGAACCCCAAGATCAAGGCGCTGGTGGATCCCCTCAAGCACCAGGTCAAGGACCGCGGCCTTTGGGCCTTGTTCCTCGACACGGAGCTGGGCGGCCCGGGGTTCGGTCAGCTCAAGCTCGCCCTGATCAACGAGATCCTTGGCCGGTACGGATCTGCGCCGGTCATGTTCGGCACCGCTGCGCCCGACACCGGCAACATGGAGATGCTGGCGGCCTACGGCACCGACGAGCAGAAGAAGCGCTGGCTCCACCCCCTCATGAACCAGGAGATCTTCTCGGCCTACTCCATGACCGAGCCCCAGGGCGGGTCCGACCCCAACTTGTTCAAGACCCACGCCATCCGCGACGGCGAGGAGTGGGTCATCAACGGTGAAAAGTGGTTCACGAGCGCCGGTCGCCGCGCCGACATCCTCTTCGTCATGTGCACCAACGGCATGTTCGTCGTGCCTCGCGACACGCCGGGCGTAGAGATAATGGACTACCCGCCCACTCACAACCACATCCGTTACAACGACGTCCGCGTTCCCCTCGACCACCTGCTGGGACCCGAGGACGGCGCCAAGGTCCTGGCTCAGCGCCGTCTGGGCGGAGGTCGCATCCACCACGCCATGCGGACCGTCGCCCAGGTGAAGCGGGCCTACGACATGATGTGTGAGCGCGCCCTCAGTCGTGAGTCACACGGCAAGGTCATCGCCGACCACCAGATGGTGCAGGAGGCCATCGCCGATTCCTACGCCGAGATCAACATGCTGCGCCTCATGGTGCTCTGGACGGCGTGGACCATCGACAACTCGAGCACCCAGGCGGCCCGTACGCAGATCGCCGCGTGCAAGTACACCTGCGCCAAGGTCCTTCGGGAGGTGACCTATCGGGCCCTCCACATCATGGGCTCGCTGGGCACGACCAACCTGACGCCCCTGCAAGCCATGTGGGCCAGTGCACCGACGATGGCCATAGCGGATGGCGTCGACGAGGTGCACAAGGTGACCGTGGCCCGCAACGTCCTGAAGGACTATCGCCCCCACCCCGGCCTTTGGCCGACCGAGTATCTGCCCGCCAAGCGCGAGGAAGCCAAGAAGAAGTTCGCCACCATCCTGGCCGCCGATCCCGACCTGGCCACGTGGGCAGACCGGGCCGAGCGGGCCATGATGCGCGGCTAGCGACAGACGGTCAGGCCGGGGCCGGAGCGGGGCTGGGCAGGTCCACGACCTCGAACACCCGGCACATGCCGGTTATGTCGAGGACCTTGGTCGTCATCGACGTCGGTGAGGTCAGCAGCAGGTCGCCGCCTTGGTCTCGAGTTCGCTTGAGGGCTCCCACCAGGACTCCGAGCCCGGTCGAGTCGATGAAGCCCATATGGGCCAGGTCGACGACGATGCGGCGGCCGGGGTTCTCGGCGATCACCTCGGTCAAGGCCCGGCGCAGCACCGGCGCCGTGGCCGAGTCCAACTCCCCCATCACCCGAACGACGGGCAGCGGTCCCCCGGTTTCCACCGACACCTCGAACTGCTCCTCTGCATCCACTGGGTTCTCCTGAACGCGCAGACCAGATGCCCGTCGCGTTGCTGTTCACCGCGGCGGGGTCCGTGCGATCCAGATACCCCCTGGGCCAGGCACATCAAACGCCAGGCACATCACACGTGGAGGACCTGGCGCCCGACCCGGGGCGCCCGTGCCGGCTGAGCCTCGGCCCTCAGGTCCTCTTGGCCTTGCCCCCGGCGAACAGCTCACGCCAGTCGTGAGCGGAGATGTCGATGTCGAACCGGCTGGCGGCGGCCTGGATCCGCTTCCACGCCCGGTCCCGTTCCGTGTCGGTCACGCCCTCGACCTGGTCGAAGCGGGCTATGGCGTTGCGGACGTGGGCCGCATCAGCGAGCGGCTCCTTGCGCTGCTCGGGAAAGGCGAACTCGGACTCCGTCAGGTCGTTCTCCTCTGCCGTGGACACCCCCTGGGACCGGCGGGGCGCGCTCTCGCCGCGGGCCCGGGCGCTCTGCACCTGCCGTGCCTTGGCGATGTTGCCG
>DATGAX010000046.1:0-2418 GCA_035312965.1 Acidimicrobiales bacterium | reverse complement strand
TCGTCGACGCCATGCAGAAGTCCGGCTCGACCATCACCCAGGCATCGGTGGCTTCGGCCATCAAGGGCATCACGACCTTCGACGCCGACGGGCTGATCGCGCCGGCCAACCCGGGCGGGAAGCTCGGCACCCACTGCGTGGTGATGGCCGCCGTCCAGCACGGCCAGTGGGTCCGTCTGGATCCGCCGGCGTCGGGCTTCGACTGCAGCGGCGAGTACCACCTCATCCCGCTCAGCCAGGTCGAGCACTAACAGGCGGCACGAAGCAGAAGGGGCCGGCCGGGTCCCGAATGCGCCCGGCCGGCCCTTTCGCTATCTGTGGGCGGGAATCAGAGGGTGGGAAAGTTGACGAACTTGTGGCCCCAGAACTCGCCCTCGGTGATCTCGTACACCGGCTCCTCCTCGTTGACGCGCAGGCCGTCGTAGCCGTACTCCACGGCGAAGCCGCCGGGGCCGATCACGTAGAAGGACACCATGCGGTCGTTAGTGTGCCGGCCGATGGTCTGCATCACAGGGATCTCCATGCGCTCGGCCCGGTCCCAGCCCCGACCGACGTCGTCGAGAGTTGCAGTCTCCACCATGAAGTGGATGAGCCGGCCGGGTCCGTCCATGGGCAGCAGGCCGACCGTGTGGTGCCGGGGGTTGCATCCGAGGAACCACAGGGTCTGGAACTGCGGGCTCCCGTCGGACGCCGGAGCGGCCGGGAAACGCATCGTGTTGCGGCCCCTGAACCCGAGCGTCCGGGTGTAGAAGTCGTAGGCCGCCGGCCCGTCGCCCACGGTGACCACGACATGGCCCATGCCCTGATCCCCGGTGACGAACCCGGATACGTGCGGCGTGGACACCTTCTTGTGGGCCAGCGCCACGCCCCAGAAGAGCTCGACCGGATTGCCGGCCGGGTCGTCGAAGGAGACCGCCTCGGTCACCCGGCGATCGCGGCATGCCGCCTGCTCGAGGGTCGTCACCTTGGTCCCCGTCTCCTCCACCAGAGCGACCAGGTCGGCCAGCTCCTCCGGGCCTCCGACCTGGAAGCCGATGGCCTCCACCCGGTTCTGGGCCGCCGGGTTGACGACGAGACGGTGCGGGTGGTCGTCCATGCGGAAGTAGGCGGCGTCCGGGTTGTCCCCCCGGACCGGCTCCATGCCGAGGAATTCGCCCGCGAACCGGCGCCAGGCATCCAGATCCTCTGTACCTATCCTGATGTATCCGAGTGAGCGGACCGGCATGGGTGCCCTCCTGTCGCGAAGCCTCGTCGGCCAAGCGTAGGGGTCGCAGGAGGGGCGGTCGGACCGGCCGTCCCGGCGAACGGGACGTCACCGGCCGGTAGCCTGCTGGCGATGACGGTGACGGCGGAAGAGGCGGTCCTGGTGCAGGTGCCGGAGGAGCAGCGCCGGCCCGGCCCGCTCGACCTGATCGCCGCCGTCTTGCTCCTTGCCACGGTCGTCCTCCACGTCGCGGCGATGGTCCCGACCTACTTCACCGGACAGGGCTCCCTGCTGTCCCAGCCGGACCAGGCGACGCAGTACGCGGTGCTGGCCGCGGCCTGGGCGCTGGCGCTCGGCCTCGGGCTAACGGGGCCGCACCGCACCCCGGCGGCGGCCGCGCTGGCGACGGGGTTGGTGGCCGCCGAACTGGGTCTGAGGGTCGTCGACCTGGGCCGGGTGCTGCGCTACGGGACCAGCACCGCCGGGTCGGGGCTCTGGCTGATGGAGGGGGCGTGGGTCGCCGGCCTGGTCGCCACGGTCGTCGCCGTCCTGGCCGCCCGCCGCCGCCTCGCCCAGCCGGGGCCCGAGCCCGGCCCGGCCGAAGAGGAGGAGGACTCCCACGAGCGGCTGGCCTGGACCCTTCTCGTCGTCGTGCTCGCGGCGGTGACGGCCGGCCTCTTCCTGCCCCCCTGGGACCACGTGCTGGCGGTGAGCTCGACGACCGGGCGCGGTTTCAGCCAGAACCTCGGCAACGCCTTCAAGCAGCCCTGGCAGGAGGTGATCGGCAACGTCCTGGCCGCCCTGGCCCTTCTGGTCGTCCCGATCGTCGCCGTGCGCCTGCGCCGCAAGGCGGTCGGGGCGGCACTGACGTGCGGAGCGCTGCTGGTCCTGGCCAGCCAGCTGGCGTCGGCCGTGGCCAACGTGGACCAGAACGGGGCGGGCGACTTCGGGCTGACGCCGGCGCAGGCCCGCCAGCTGCACCTCCTGATCTCGGTCAAGCTCACCGGATGGTTCACCCTCGACGCCCTCGCGGCGTACGCCCTGTTCGCGACGGTGATGGTGCGGGCGTCGCTCCGGCTTCAGGCCAGCTCGCCGGGCACCTCTCCGAGCGCCCCCGATCTGAGCAGGCCGGCCACCTCGTCGGGGCCGTAGCCCGCTTCGGCCAGGACCTCGACGGTGTGCTGGCCGATGGTGGGGGCCACCCGCCGGATCGA
>DATGAX010000045.1:0-2566 GCA_035312965.1 Acidimicrobiales bacterium | reverse complement strand
AGCCTCGGTCGACCCACTCCTGGAGGTGGGGCTGCTCGTCGCCCACCGTGGTGGTGTCCCCGTGGCCCGGCATCACGACGGTGTCGGCCGGCAGCGGGGAGAACAAGCGGTCCTCGATGGACCGGATGATGGTCGGGAAGTCCCCGCCGGGGAACTTGGTGGCCCCCGGGCCGCCGGGGAAGAGGGTGTCGCCGGAGAACAGCACCGGCGCGCCCTCGAGTCGGAAGCACATCGATCCCGGGGTGTGGCCGGGCGTGGCGATGGTGTGCAGGCGCAGCCGGCCCACCTCGATCACGGAGTCGTCGCCCAGCACGAAGTCGTAGGAGGGCAGCATCTCGGCGTCGGCCGAGGTGACGCCGACGTCGTAGCCCGCGTCGCGCACCGCCGGGACGGCCTGGATGTGGTCCCAGTGGCCGTGCGTCTCGAGCACCTTGCGCACGCCCAGGCGCCGGCACATCTCGAGCAGCTTCTCGTGCTCGTTGGCCGCGTCGATCAGCACCGCGTCGCCCGTCTGCCTGCAGCGCAGGACGTACACGTTGTTGTCCACGGGGCCGACGACCACCCGGTGGATCTCGGCCGCGCTGTCCTCCCAGAAGGTGTCGGAGTGCATCGGCAGGAGCCTATGGGCTAAAAAGAGGGTCCCGAACAAGAACGCTCCCGAGGGGGATCCCCGCAGTGAATTTCGCCTTCAGTGAAGAGCAGGAAGAACTCCGCAAGGCCGTCCGGCGCTTCATGGAGGACAAGTCCCCGGAGGCCGAGGTCCGGCGCCTCATGGACACCGCCGACGGGTACGACCCGGCCGTGTGGCGGCAGATGGCCGAGCAGCTGGGCCTGCAGGGCCTGATCGTCCCGGAGGAGTTCGGCGGCTCCGGCTACAGCTACGTCGAGCTGGTGGTGGTGCTGGAAGAGATGGGGCGGGCTCTCCTGTGCGCCCCCTACTTCTCCAGTGTGGCCCTGGCCGCCAACCTCCTGTTGGTGGCGGGCGACGACGCGGCCAAGAAGGATTACCTGCCCGGCATCGCCGACGGGTCGAAGATCGCCACCGTGGCGCTGGCCGAGGCCTCGGGCCGGTGGGACGAGGAGGGCGTCACCCTGGCCGCCACCCGGTCCGGTGACGGCTGGACCCTCTCGGGCGAGAAGCTGTACGTGCTCGACGGCCACACCGCCGACCTCGTGCTGGTCGCCGCCCGCACCGGCGCCGGCGTGTCCGTCTTCGCCGTCGACCAGGGCGCCCAGGGCTTCAACGCCACGCCGCTGTCCACCATGGACCAGACCCGCAAGCAGGCCAAGCTCACGTTCGAGTCGACTCCGGCCCGCCTGGTCGGCACCGACGGGCAGGGCTGGGCCGCCATCTCCAAGATGCTGGACCTGGCCGCGGTGGCCCTGGCCGCCGAGCAGGTCGGCGGGGCCCAGAAGGTCCTCGAGATGGCCGTCGAGTACGCCAAGGTGCGGGTCCAGTTCGGCCGGCCCATCGGCAGCTTCCAGGCCATCAAGCACAAGTGCGCCGACATGCTCCTCGAGGTCGAGTCGGCCAAGTCCGCCGCGTACTACGCCGGCTGGGCCGCGGCGGAGGACAACGACGAGCTCCCTGTCGTCGCCTCCCTCGCCAAGTCCTACTGCTCGGAGGCCTACTTCCACGCCACCGCCGAGAACATCCAGATCCACGGCGGCATCGGCTTCACCTGGGAGCACCCCGCCCACCTGTACTTCAAGCGGGCCAAGAGCTCCGAGCTCCTCTTCGGCGACCCCACTTACCACCGGGAGCTGCTGGCCCAGCGCATCGGCATCTAAATGCTTGGAGACGCCTCCGCCTCTGGGTACTATTTCGTCACCGAGGAAAGGAGGTGGTCCAGCTGAGTAGTAGATGTTCTGGGACCTCGGAGGTGGCTGGTCGCTAGGCGGCAGCTGGGCCATCTGGTGAATCCCCACCAGTTACCCGGGACGTGAAGGCCAGGAACCGGTCCCACCTGGTACTCCAAACGGAATGTCCCGCCAATCCAGATAGTCTCGGTCAGATGGGGTCGTCATTCGGGCGGCCCCATCTGGCGTTTCCGAGGAAGGGCAGAGCTTGAGCAGTCCGGTCGTCACCCCGCCTGACGGCGGAGGGCCGTTCCCGGTGCCGGTGGAGGGCGGGACTCTGGCCGCCTACCTGGCCCGGCCGGCGCCCTCGGCCGCGGGCGGCTCCGGGCGCCACGGCCTGGTGATCTGCCACGGCTTCCCGGACGACCAGGCCAACAACCCCAACCGCGGCTACCAGCAGCTGGCCGACCGCCTGGCCGCCGACGCCGGCTGGGTGGTGCTGACCTTCTCCTTCCGGGGCACGTCCGAGTCGACCGGGAACTTCTCACTGGGCGGCTGGCTGGCCGACCTCAAGGTCGCCATCGAGGTGATGCGGGCCGGCGGGGTCGACGCGGTCTGGCTGTGCGGGTTCGCCGCCGGCGGGGCGCTGGCCATCTGCGCCGCCGGCGAGGATCCCCGGGTGCGGGGGGTGGCTTCCTTCTCGGCGCCGGCCGACTTCGCCGACCGGGCCAACGACGCCCGGCGGTTCGTGGCCCAGGCCCGCGCC
>DATGAX010000044.1:0-3372 GCA_035312965.1 Acidimicrobiales bacterium | reverse complement strand
TCAACGTGCAGGGCGAGGGTTTCGCCGATGACAACGAGGTGGCCCACCTCGAGCGTGACCTCGGCGTGATCGTCGAGGTCGTGCTGTAGTTGCCCGTCTACTTCAGTGACCGACAGTTCGGTGTGATCGAGGCGGTTTGCGCCCGGTTGATCCCGACGGACCAGGATCCCGGGGCGACCGAGGCCGGCGTGGCCGATTACATCGACGGGCTGCTCGGAGCGTTCCATTTCGATCCACCGCGGATCTGGGCGGGTGGGGCGTTCTCCGGGCGCTTCGGCGGGTCACCCGGGTTCGCCACGTTCCACCGGCTGACCCCGCTCGACGAGCTGGCGTGGCGGACGCGGATCGAGGGCTCCCGCGGGCAACCCGAACGGGAGTGGAACGGCCCGGTCGTGGGATGGCAGGAGCGCTATTCGGCCGGCCTGGAGGCGCTCGGATCGGACTTCGCCGACGTGGGGCCCGAGGAGCAGGACAGAAGGCTGGAGGCCAACCGGGAGTTCACGGCCTTCGTGTACGACCACGCCTGCGAGGGGATGTACGGCGCACCCGAATACGGCGGCAACCGGGACGGCGTCGGATGGTCGTACATCGGCTTCCCGGGCGACGTGCAACCCCGGGGCTACACCGACGCCGAAGTCAGCGGGCCGTAGGCGGATGGCGGGGCGGGACTTCGATGCGGTGATAATCGGATCCGGTCCGGGTGGCTCCACGGCCGCCGACATCCTCACCGCCGCCGGCTGGTCGGTGGTCCTGTTCGAGAAGGGCCGCAACCATCTGATCGATGCGGAAGACCCGTCCCGGTTGGCCACCGACTTCTCCAACGACGAGATCAAGTTCTTCGCCCGGCACTTCCTCGGCCCCGATCCCCTGCTCGAACCGCGGACGTTCCGGGTCAGCGAGGAGGACGGGGACCGGACCCACACGGGGGAGGTCAACAACGTGCCGTCCACCGTGGGCGGAGGCGGTACTCACGCCGACGGCAAGGTGCCCCGCTTCCGGGACGACGACTTCCGGGTCCTCTCGGAGTGGGGCCCGATCGAGGGCGCCGCCCTGGCCGACTGGCCCTTGACCTACGACGACCTGGAGCCGGCCTACGCCGAAGCGGAGCGGCTGGTCGGGGTGGCCGGCCAGGCCGGCGCCAACCCGTTCGCCGCCCCGCGCTCCGGTCCGTACCCGATGCCGCCCGGCGCGCCCATGTACGGCTCCCTGCTCACCGCGGCCGCCGCCGAGCAGCACGGCTGGCATCCCTACCCGGCCCCCACCGCGGTCAACTCGGTTCCCTACGACGGCCGTCCGGCCTGCAACAACTGCGGCTTCTGCGCCTTCTTCGGGTGTCCGATCCACGCCAAGGGCGACCCCGTCGCCTCCCTGCAGCGGGCCCTCCTGACCGGCCGGGCCGAACTGCGGGCCGAGACCTTCGTGTCGCGCATCCTCGTGCGGAACGGGCGGGCGACCGGCGTCGAATACATCGGCGCCGACGGCGCGACCCGCACGGAATCGGCCGGGCACGTGATCCTGGCCGCCGGCGGGCTCGAGACCCCGAGGCTGCTGTTGCTGTCCGGGTTCGACCACCCGCTGATCGGCCGGCACGTCATGTTCCACTTCCAGAGCTACGTCCTCGGGGAGATGCCCATGCGCATCCACGGGTACAAGGGCCGCTCTGTCACCCACGTCCACGACGACTTCATCGTCCCCGACGCCGACTCGCGCGCCGCCGCCAGGGAGGCCGGACTGCCTTGGTTCAAGGGAGGGATGGTCGAGCACGCCTGCCCCGCCCACCCGCTGGTGGAGGCCAAGTTCACGCCATGGGGACCCGCCCACAAGGACGCCATGCGGGCGTCGCAGATGCGCGAGCACCTGCTGGGCTTCTGCATGCAGGGCGAGGACCTGCCGCAGCTCGCCAACCGGGTGGACCTCGATCCTTCTGTCCGCGATGTGCGCGGGTTCCCCGCCATGCGGGTCACCTACCGCCCCCACCGTCACGAGCAGGCGGCCTCCGCCTATTACGGGGCGAAGATGGAGGACTGCCTGCGCACGGCCGGGGCCGGCTGGGCGTTCACCTACACATCACCCAGCTCCATCGACCCGAAACCGATCTCCCGCCATGTCGCCGGCACGACCCGGATGGGCCCCGACCCGGCCACCTCTGTCTGCGACGCCTGGGGCCGGGTCCACACGGTGCCCAATGTGGTGGTGGCCGACTCGTCGCTGTTCCCCACCGGCGCCGGGTACGGCCCGACGCTCACCCTGGTCGCCCTGGCCATCCGCAACATGCGGGCACTCGCCACGGAGCGCGCCGGGTGACGGAACCGGCCACCTCCCTGCTCGAACTCGGATCCGCGACCCTCGGCGAGAGCGGAGGCCGGCCGATGCACCCCCGTATCCGCGCCGCCTACCCCGGGGCGGCCGTCGCCGGGCCGGCCTACGCCGTAACGTGCGCGCCGGCCGACAACCTGGCGGTGCACGCCGCAGTGGTGGAGGCTCCGGTCGGATCCGTACTGGTGGTCGCCGCCGATCCTCCCGAGCGCGGCTACTGGGGCGAGGTGCTGACCACCGCGGCGCAGACCCGCGGCATCGCCGGGCTGGTCATCGACGGCGGGGTCCGGGATGTGGCCGCCCTGCAGCACCACGGCTTCGCCGTGTTCAGCTCGCTCATAGCACTGCAGGGGGCCCAGAAGCGGGCCGGCGGCCGGATCGGCGGGACAGCCGCCGTCGGGGACGTGCTGGTCGACACCGGCGACTGGATAGTGGCCGATGCCGACGGCGTCACCGTCATCGCCCGGCCCGACCTCGCCGCCACCCTGGACCGCGGCCGCGCCCGGGCGGACAAGGAAGCGGGCATTTTTTCCAGGCTGAAGGAGGGCGCCACGACCGTCGAGCTGCTCGGGCTCGACACCTCGAGCGTGGCCCGGTCCCGGCCGTCGTAGCGGTCAGTGCGTGGTGTAGTTGACGGGGCCGGCACCCGGCTCGCCCACGGCGAAGCAGAAGCAGTGGATCGGGGCATTGCCCGACACCGGGCGCAGGCTGTGCACGGCATTGGGCGGGATGTACACCAGGTCGCCTTGGCTGATCTCCCGCTCGTCCTCGGCGATCGTCATGATCCCGCGTCCGGTCGTCACGTAATAGAACTCGTGCGTCGGATGATGATGCGGGTCGACCATTCCCCCGGCCGGGACCTCGAACTCGTTGACCAATTCGAGATGGCCGCCCCTGGTGCGCTCGAACATCTCACGGGCCTTGAACAACCACCAGACGGGAACGGTCCCGTTGTGCTCGACCTCGGGTGCGACGTCTTCGATCGACCGTACGTCCATGCCATAGTGTGACACCAAGGTCACGGGGGAGGATGTGAAGTGGCCCACGCCGAGGTCA
>DATGAX010000043.1:0-2283 GCA_035312965.1 Acidimicrobiales bacterium | reverse complement strand
CCTCGGCCCACAGGTCGGAAAGGATGAGCGTGGTCGCGGCGTGGGCCGACGCGGCGACCTTCCACGCCCTCCAGTCGTACCCGAGCAGCCCGTCGGGCGGGGCCGACCGGTAGATGCGGGTACTGAGGGCGGCGAGGTCGGAGCCGTCGTTGTTGATGCCCCAGGCGACCGAGCGGGTGAGACCGGCCGCCACGTACCCCACGTTGCGGATGGGCCGGGTCCCGTCGAGCACCACGCACGCTCCGGCCGGGCAGGTCGATCCGGCCCGGGCGGCGGCGGGAAGGGAGGTCAGCGCGACCAACAGCCCGACCGCCCACGAGAGGCGTCTTCGCCCTACCCCCACTCCCCAGTCCTCCTGTCCGACCCCTTCCTCTCTATCTTGTTTGACGGGGCCGCCCGATCTCCTCCTGCCCGGCCCCGGTAGTTTCGGTCGGGTGGCCAGTGCATCCTCCCCGGCGTTCCGTATCGCCCGCGCCTGTGACGTCCCGGCGGTCGTCGCGCTCGTGGAGTCGGCCTACCGGGGCGAGAGCAGCCGGGCCGGCTGGACGACCGAGGCCGATCTGCTGGAAGGGTGCCGGACCGACGCCGCCCACGTGACCGAGTTGATCGAGCGGCCCGCGTCGGTGGTCGTGCTGCTGGAGAACGGGCGGGGCCTGGTCGGCTGCTTTCATTTCGAACGGCGCGACCCGTCGACCGCCTACTTCGGGATGTTCGCCGTTGCGCCCACGGAGCAAGGGGCCGGTCTCGGACGGGCCGCCCTGTTCGAAGCCCGGCGGCTGGCCACCGGCTGGGGTTGCCGGACGATCGACATGACCGTCCTGCGCCAGCGTGACGATCTGATCGCGTGGTACGAACGGCACGGTTTCCGCGCCACGGGGGCGACGGTCCCCTTCCCTTACGGCGATGACAGCTTCGGCCGGCCACGGCGGGACGACCTCGAGTTCGTCGTGCTGTCCGGCCCGGTGTAGATCCAGCTAGGCGGGCACGAGGCCCGGAGTGACGTCGATCGACTGCAGGACGGCGCAGGGCACCCGCTGGTCGGGCACCGCGTGCCCATCGACGACGCGCACGATCTCGACCCAACCGGTCCGGCTGTGACGCACCGCATCTAGCGGCGTGGCCCGACCGGACGCGATCAGCTCGACGGCCAATCCGCTGGCCGGCGCGCAAATCCAGGTGATCTGGTGCCTGTCGGCCGCCCCTTCGACGATCAGCCAGTGGTCCCCGCCGAGGTCGGTGGCGCTCGACACGGCCGGATGATCCCCCAACCGCTGCAAGACCGCGTCGATCGTGAGCTCCAGCTCGAAACCACAGAACTTCAACATCGCCCTACCCCGTATCCCGGCACCCCCACCATCGAGCACCTGTCTCGGACGCTAGCAGCGATAACGGAGACGAACGAGCCAACTGCGTCCCAACTAATCGCTACGAACATCGAGATTGCCCGGCCAGGTGTAAAACGCTCATTCGGCGATCGGACCGGCCAACGGTGCATCGCAGGGTCCGAGCACACGGTCCAGGTAGTCGTTGGTGAAGACGCCGCCGGGATCGAGCGTCTGGCGCAGTCGGACGAACTCGTCGAAGCGCGGGTACCGGGTACGCAGCAGCTCGGCATCGAGCTCGTGCAGCTTGCCCCAGTGGGGCCGGGCCCCGTAGTGGTCGAGCACTTTGGCCACAAGGCGGAAGTACGGCTGGTGGTCGACGCTGGCCGGCACATGGAAAGCCAGGTAGGCGGACTCGCGACCGGAGGCCGTCGACAACGGGATGTCGTCCCCCGCCGCCACCCTCAACTCGACCGGGAAGCCGATCTCCATGCCGCTTCCCTCGATGGCGTCGACGACTTCGCGGATGGCGGCCACAGCCGCGTTCCTGGGGATGGCCAGCTCCATCTCCCGGAAGCGGACCCGCCTGGGGGATGTGAACACCTTGTAGGACAGATCCGTGAATGACCGCTCGCCCAATGCGCGGGAAGCCAGCCGGTTGAGCCGGGGAACCCAAGGCGGGCGCCTTTTTCCGAGCTCGACCGTCCAGCCGAACACCCGGTTGGAGAGGAACTCGTCGTCCAGCCATTCCTTCCATCTCGGCAGCCGGTCCAGCCCTTCCGCCAAGGGCAGGCGGGTGTTGCGCTTGGTCAGCGTGGCCTTGGTGTGCGGGAACCAGTAGGCCTCGAAGTGGTCGAAGGTGCCGGCCAGCTCGTCGAACCGGTCCAGCAGCTCGTCCAGCGGCATCGGGCCCTCCTCTGCCCGCACGCCGAACAGCGGGACGCAGCGCAGGGTGACCTTG
>DATGAX010000042.1:0-2742 GCA_035312965.1 Acidimicrobiales bacterium | reverse complement strand
GGCTCGTCCAGGATCAACACGGTCGGGTCGTGGGCGATGGACATGGCCAGGTCGACGATGCGCCGCGACCCGGTCGACAGCTCGGCCACGAACTTGTCGCGGAAGGCCTCGAGGCTCATGAGCTCGATGAGGTCGTCCACGGTGTAGGCGACGTCGCGCTCGGACTCCTGGATGGCGGGAAGGTTGAGCAGGGCGGCCAGATGGTCCCGGGTGTCGATGTGGCGTTCGAGCCCGATGGCGATGTTCTCGGCGACGGTCAACGACGGGAAGATGCGGGCGTCCTGGAAGGACCGGCCCAGCCCGATGGCGGCCCGGCGGTCCGGGCCCCACCCGGAGATGTCCGACCCCCGCAACGTGACCCGGCCCCGGTCGGCCGGGATGATCCCCGAGATGAGGTCGAAGATGGTCGTCTTGCCGGCGCCGTTCGGCCCGATGAGGCCGAGGATCTGGCCGTCGCCCAGCTCGAAGGTGACGTCGTTGACGGCGCGGATGCCGCCGAACGACTTGCTCAGCCCGTCGACGGTGAGCACCGGCGGCCGAGCCGGTCCGCCCGGCAACGCTTCGACCGCCGGCGACCGGGAGGCCGGGCCGGCCACCGCAGGCGAGGAAGGAGCACTTACAGACGCCGCGCCCTGCAGGAAGACGGAACGGAGGATGTCACCTCGCTCGAGCAGGTCCGAGGTCGGTCCCGAGAATCGGACCTCCCCTTTTTCCATGAAGTAGGCCCGGTCGGCGAGGGTGAGAGCGACGTTCACCGACTGCTCCACGATGATGATGGAGCAACCGGTGGCGTGGATGCGCCCGACGATGCCGAGCAGTTGCTCCACGATGGTCGGGGCCAGCCCGAGCGACAGCTCGTCGATCACCAGCAGCTTCGGCTTGGCGACGAAGGCCATGCCGAGGCCGAGCTGCTGCTGCTCGCCGCCCGAAAGGTTGCCCGCCATCTGCGACCAGCGCTCCTTGAGGCGGGGGAACATCTCGAGGACCTCGTCGGTGCGGGCCGCGATCTCACCGGCCGGCTCCTTGGCGAAGAGCCAGCAGGCGGCCTTGAAATGCTCGGCCACCGACAGCGTCGGGAAGACGGCCTTGCCGCCCGGGACCTGGACGATGCCCAGCTTGGCCGCCGCCACCGCGCTGGCCCCGGTGATGTCGCGGCCGTCGAAGGTGATGCGCCCGCCGGCCGGGGTCACCAGCCCGGAGATCGCCTTCAGCAGCGTGGACTTGCCCGCTCCGTTGGTGCCGAGGAGGGCGATGATCTCTCCCCGCTCGAGGGCCAGGTCGACACCGAAGAGGACCTTCACCTTGTCGTAGGCGACCTGCACGTTCTCGCAGACCAGGATCGGGTCCCCGTCCTGCCGGCCGAGGACCGGCACTTCCCTGGTGTCGTCGAGAGCCGCGGTGGCCGCGGTCGAGCCCGAGCCCGCCCCCGAGCGGCGCAGCCAGGTCATCCGCCCACCCCCGGACCGGCGGAGAGGACGTGGCGTTCGGCGGCCAGCACCACCTCGGAATCGGCGGCCGGCGTGTCGGCCCGCCGGTCGGCGACCAGCGACGGCACGAGGATCCGGCGGCGGGCGGCGACCCGGCGCAGCCACCAGTCGCGGGTGTCGAAACCGTTCTGGGCCGAACCGCCGGGATAGAAGTAGAGGCTGACCAACAGCAGCGGGCCGGTCACCAGCAGCGGTATCACCGACGCCCAGGTCGGACCGAACACCTGGTAGAGCCGGGGCCCGAACGTCACGGTGGCCTCGAGGCTCATCACGCCGAAGACGGTCCAGCCGACCGAGCTGATGCCGGCCACCGCGGCGGCCAGGAAGACGGTGATGCTCTCCTGCGGTCCGAACGCCTCGGAGGGGACGCCGCCCAGGTCGTAGGCGAACAACACGCCGGCCAGTCCGGCGATGGCCCCCGACACGGCGAAGGCGGCCAGGCGGGTGCGGGCCAGGTTGATGGCGTAGGCGGGCGCGGCCCGTTCGTTGTCGCGGGCCGCGATGAGGACGCGCCCCGAGCGGTTGCGCCGGAAGGCATATGCGCACCCCATGCTGCCGGCGAGGAAGATCAGGCAGAGGAAGTAGAACGCCCGCTGCCCTCCGATGGTGTGGCTCGTGAGGTCGATGGCCCCGTAGAGGACGGGGCGGTTGAGCACGGCGGAACTGTTCGGGAGGATGGCCTGGCCAATGAAGTAGGAGCTGTTGAGCACGAAGCCCTGTACGGCGTAGGAGAAGGCCAGCGTCACGACCGCGAGGTACAGGCCCTGGATGCGCACCGCGGGCAGGCCGATCACGACGGCGGTGAGAGCCCCCGCGCCGACGCCCAGACCGAGGGCGACGAAGAAGTCGATGTTGTGGTCGGCGATGAGGCCGCCCACCACGCCGGCGCCGACGCCCACCAGACCGAACTGGCCGAGGCTGATCTGGCCGGCCCAGCCGGTCAGTACGACCAGCGATACGCCCACGATGCCGTAGAGGGGCAGGAGAATGATGTAAGGGGTGTTGTTGCCGCCCACGATGTAGGGCAGGGCCAGCATGACCGCGGCGGCGGAGAGGCCCAGTCCCCAGCGGGCCCGGACCACTTCCGGCAGGTGGCGCAGCTCGCTGGGAATGGGCCGGTACTGCTTGACCGTCTGCCAGGTGCCCTCACCCGAGGACCGGGCCCGGGCCATCTGCCGGCGCTGCACCAGAAGGGCGGCCAGGATGATCAGGAGCATGAACGCGGACGACACGCTGTCGTCGCTGAACCGGATGA
>DATGAX010000041.1:0-4667 GCA_035312965.1 Acidimicrobiales bacterium | reverse complement strand
TGTCCCGTCCGGGAACGACCACAGCTCCTGGCGGTACACCCCCGGATCGAGCAGCTCGACCAGCGGGACGTCGAACGCCCGCTCCACCTCCGCCGGGTTGGGCACCAGCAGGGGGCGGCGGGCCGTCAGACCCACGTAGGGGGTGATGGGAGCAGGGTTGATCACCGTGCGCAGGGTGGAGAGACGGCCGATCAGCTCCACCGTGACGGGGTCCACCCCGATCTCCTCTCTCGCTTCCCGCAGAGCGGCGGCGTGCGGTTCCTCCCCCGCGTCGAGCCGCCCCCCCGGGAAGGACACCTGATGGGTGTGCGACCGCAGGCCCGACGACCGCCGGGTGAGCACGACGTGGGCCTGCTCCTCGGCGTCGAAGAGGAGGCAGAGGACGGCCGCCGGCCGGCGGGCCGGCCCGGGCAGGGCCACCCCGGGCAGTTCCTCCACCGGCGTCCGGTCCGGCTGGCCCAACCGGCCGAGGGCGGCCCGGACGTCGCCGACGGTGATGCGCGCCGGCCGCTTGGCGTCGGGCCGGCCCCACGGCGCACCGGGTCCCGGACGCCACTGCGCCGGCCGGGGAATGATCTGGGGGCCGCCCCGGGCTGCCCCGAAGGACTCGGCCGGCGTCAGGCGGGCCGGCTCAGACAACCGGTGTCCACGACTCCGCCGTCGCCGCGTCACCTTCCGCCGTGACCACCGGCGGGGCGGCGGCGGCCAGCTCCTCGAGCAGCTCCCGCAGCCCGGCGGTCTTGAGGTTGGACATGACCCGACCGGGGGGCGTCTCACCCCGCTCCCACTCCATCCAGGCCTCGAGGAGCTTGGTCGGGTCGGGGGGCGGTCGGTCCATAGCGCCCAATTTACGGGAGCGGGCCGCCGGTCCGGCCCCGACGCTGTTTTAATGTCCCCGATGTCCGGCGCCGAGCTCGAACGGCCTCCGACCGATCCGCCCACCGAGATCCCGAGCGACGACGACCGCGGCCGGGTGATCAACCTGCTGCGGGGCGCCGGTTCGCGGCTGGGCCTCGAGGAGGCGGAGCGGCGGATGGACGCCGCGCTGCGGGCTCCGACCAAGGGGGAGCTGGCCCTGCTGGTGTGGGATCTGCCGGACGCGGCCCGGGCCACCCCCGAGGACACCACCCGGCCGCGGGTCGGGGCGTGGCGCAGCTTCGCGTTCCGGATCCACGGCACCGTCTACGGGCTGGTCAACGGGATGCTCGTCGGCATCTGGGCCCTCACCGACAGCCACGACCTGTTCTGGCCGTTCTTCCCGATCGCCGGTTGGGGCATCGGCCTGGCCGCCCACGGTGTGACCACCCGGGCCGTGCAGCGCCACAACTACGACCAGCAGGTCAAGCGGCTGGAGCGGTCCGCCCGCGGCGAGCTGGGCCGGCCCTCCCACCCCCACCCGGCTCCGCCGCACCGCCACGGCCGGGTCCCGGACGGCGCCGCGGCCCGCACGGCCAAGGTCGCGGTGATGTTCACCGACGTCGTCGACTCCACCCGGCTCACGATGGTCATCGGCGACGCCGACTGGGCCAAGGTGCGCCGGCGCTACCTCGGCCTCCTGCGGGACTGCTACACCACGACCAACGGCACCGAGGTCAGCTCGCAGGGCGACGGCTTCCTCGCCCGCTTCGACCGCCCGGCCGACGCGGTGCGCTGCGCCGTCGCCTTCCAGCAGAAGGTGCAGGCCCAGCGGGACGAGGTCGGCTTCGCGCCGGCCGTGCGGATCGGCGTCAATGCGGGCGACGCCATCGAGGAGCGCGGCGACGTCCTGGGGACGACGGTCAACCTGGCCGCCCGCGTGACACAAGCCGCCGACCCCAACGAGATCCTGGTGACGGAGGTGGTGGCCGACGCCCTCGACGGCCGCTTCCAGCTGCGAGACGAAGGCCTGAGAGAGATGAAGGGGCTGGACCGGCAGGTCCACGTACTGAGCGTCGCCTGGAAATGAACGAGGCCGGCCCCGAAGGGCCGGCCTCGTTTGCGTCTCGTGGGTGGAGGACTAGAAGCCCATCCCTCCCATGCCACCCATCCCGCCGCCGCCACCGCCGGCCGGCATGGCCGGCTTCTTCTCCGGCTTGTCGGCCACCAGGGCCTCGGTGGTGAGCAGCAGGGCGGCGATGGACGCCGCGTTCTGCAGGGCGGAGCGGGTCACCTTGGCCGGGTCGATGACGCCGGCCTTGACCAGGTCGACGAACTCGCCCGTCGAGGCGTTGAGGCCGGTGCTGCCGGTCTCCCGCTCGGCCTGCTGGACGATGACGGAGCCTTCGAAGCCGGCGTTGATGGCGATCCACTTCAGCGGCTCCTCGAGGGCCCGCAGGACGATGTTCGCCCCGGTGGCCTCGTCACCGCTCAGCTTGGCGACCACCTCGGCCACGGCCGGCCGGGTGCGCAGCAGGGCGGTGCCGCCACCGGCGACGATGCCCTCCTCGATGGCCGCCCGGGTCGCCGACAGGGCGTCCTCGATGCGGTGCTTCTTCTCCTTGAGCTCGACCTCAGTGGCCGCGCCGACCTTGACCACGGCAACGCCGCCGGAGAGCTTGGCCAGCCGCTCCTGCAGCTTCTCGCGGTCCCAGTCGGAGTCGGTGTCGTCGATCTCCCGCTTGATCTGGGCGATCCGGCCCTCGACCTCGTCCGCGGTGCCGCCGCCTTCGACGATCGTGGTGTTGTCCTTGTCCACGACCACCTTGCGGGCCCGGCCGAGCAGGTCGAGGGTGGTGTTCTCCAGCTTGAGGCCGACCTCTTCGGACACGACCTGACCACCGGTCAGGATCGCCATGTCCTGCAGCATGGCCTTGCGCCGGTCGCCGAAGCCGGGCGCCTTGACCGCGACCGACGTGAACGTGCCCCGGATCTTGTTGACCACCAGCGTGGCGAGGGCCTCGCCCTCGATGTCCTCGGCGATGATCAGCAGCGGCTTGCCGCTCTGCATGACCCGCTCCAGCACCGGTACCAGGTCGTGGACGGCGCTGATCTTGGAGTTGGCGATCAGGATGTACGGCTCCTCGAGGACGGACTCCTGGCGCTCGGGATCGGTGACGAAGTACGGCGAGAGGTAACCCTTGTCGAACTGCATGCCCTCGGTGAAGTCGAGCTCCAGGCCGAAGGTGTTGGACTCCTCGACCGTGACCACGCCGTCCTTGCCGACCTTGTCGATGGCATCGGCCAGGACCTCGCCGATCGACGGGTCGGCGGCCGAGATGGACGCGACCTGGGCGATCTCGCTCTTGTCGTCGATGTCCTTGGCCTGCCCCTTGATGGCTTCTACGGCGGCGGCCACGGCCTTCTCGATGCCCTTCTTGAGCGACATCGGGTTGGCGCCGGCGGCCACGTTGCGCAGACCCTCGTGGATCAGCGCCTGGGCCAGGACGGTGGCGGTGGTGGTGCCATCGCCGGCCACGTCGTTGGTCTTGGTGGCCACCTCCTTGACGAGCTGGGCACCCATGTTCTCGAACGGATCCTCGAGCTCCACCTCGCGGGCGATCGTCACGCCGTCGTTGGTGATGGTCGGGGCGCCGAACTTCTTCTCTATGACCACGTTGCGGCCCTTGGGGCCCAGGGTCACCTTGACCGTGTCGGCCAGCTGGTTGACCCCGGCCTCGAGGCCGCGACGGGCCTTGTCGTCGAACTTGAGCTGCTTGGGCACTACTTCACCTTCGCGAGCACGTCACGGCTGGTCAGGATCAGGAGGTCCTCACCGTCGATCGTGATCTCCGTGCCGCCGTACTTCGAGTACACGACCTTGTCCCCGACGGCGATATCGAGGGGGATCAGCTCGCCGGTGTTCTCGGCTCGGCGACCGGGGCCGACGGCCAGGACCTCGCCCTGCTGGGGCTTCTCCTTGGCCGTGTCGGGGATGACGAGACCAGAAGCAGTCCGCTCCTCGGCCTCGCTGGGACGAACGACGATACGATCGTCGAGCGGCTGAAGACTCATAACAGTGCGCCTCCGTTGGCTATTAGCACTCTCACCTTGCGAGTGCTAACGATAGCGGGCCGCCGCAGTTAGTTCAACACGAGTTGGAGGCGCAGGTTGGGGTCGGCCGCCGCGTCGAGGGGCGTCGGGCCGTCGACGCGCAGGCGGTACCAGGCGGTGGCACCCACCATGGCCGCGTTGTCCGTGCACATGGCCCGGCTGGGGATGAACGCCGCCCGCCCATCCGCCCGGGCCGCAATCCCGACGGCCTCCCGCAGGGCCGAGTTGGCGGCCACCCCGCCGCCCAGGCAGAGCGACCGGGCGCCGGTCGCCGCCGCCGCGGCCCGCAATTTGTCCACCAGAACATCCACCACGGCAGCCTGGAAGCAGGCCGCCACGTCCTCCACCGCCACCGCCGGGTTCTTGCGGACGTAGTTGATCACGCTGGTCTTCAGCCCGCTGAAGGAGAAGTCGAACCCCTGCCCGCGCAGGCCCCGCGGGAACTCGACCACCGTCGGGTCGCCGCTCGCCGCCAGCCGGTCGATCACCGGGCCCCCCGGGTACCCCAGCCCCAGGAAGCGGGCCACCTTGTCGAACGCCTCCCCCGCCGCGTCGTCGATGGTCCGGCCCAGCAGCCGGTACCGGCCCTCGGCCGTCATCTCGATCAGCATGGTGTGGCCGCCCGAGACCAGCAGCACCACGGCGGGCAGAGCGATGGCCGGATCCTCGAGGAAGGCGGCGTGGAGGTGGCCCTCCAT
>DATGAX010000040.1:0-2661 GCA_035312965.1 Acidimicrobiales bacterium | reverse complement strand
TTCGGCCTACTCGTCCTACAGCGGGTGCCGCCAGTACCTCGAGAACATGGAGCGGGCCCGCGCCGAAGTGGGACCGGGCGCTCCGGAGCTGGTCAAGCTGCGGCCCTACTACGACCACCCGGGCTTCGTCGCCCCGCTGGCCGACGGGCTGCGGGCCGCTCTGGCCGAGGCCGCGCCCGCCGGCACGGGCGGCGAGGCGGGCGGCGGCGCCACCCGCGTCCTCATGACCGCCCACAGCATCCCCGAGGCGCAGGCCGCCACCTGTGCCTACGAGAGCCAGTTGCAGGCCACCGGGGCGCAGGTGGCGGCCCGGGCCGGCCTGTCGCCCGGGACCTGGGATCTCGTGTACCAGAGCCGCTCCGGCCCGCCGACCCAACCATGGCTGGGCCCCGACATCATCACCGCCATCGACGAGGCGCCGGCGTCCACCTCGGTGGTGATCGCGGTGCCGATCGGGTTCGTCTCCGACCACATGGAGGTGGTCTACGACCTCGACGTGCAGGCGGCCGAGGCGGCCCGCCGGCGGGGCGTGGGCTTCTTGCGCACGGCCACGCCGGGCGTCGACCCCCGCTTCGTGGCCATGGTCTCCGACCTGGTCGACGAGGCAGAGGCGGCCGGGCCCGGCCCCGCCGCCGGCTCGATCTGCGCGACGCCGGGCTGCTGCCCGCCGCCGGCCGCCCGGTGACCGGGTCTCAGCCCGTCGGCAGCCGGTAGCTCAGCCGGTCTGGAGCCGGTAGAAGCTCTCGGCCAGCCGACCGGCCGGCAGCCCGGCGGCGGCCGCACCGGCCGACAACCAGCCCCGCAGCCGGGCCTCCAGCTGGCCGTCGGCGTCGGTCTCCTGGCTCACGTGGGCCCGCAGGGCCGCCACCTTGCGCGGGAAGGTCTCGGTGACGTCGACGAACGTGTCGGCGCGGGGCGAGGCCATCAACCACACCTCCTCCACCGTGTGGGCCTCCAGCCCTTCGGCGGCCAACTCGGGGAAGGCGAAAGGGTTGCGGGCATCGGGGTACACGGCGCACAGGGCGGCCTCGCCGGCTGCCAGGTGGTCGGGATGGCTGGCGAAGATGCGGTCCCACAGCCGCTCCGGGCTCTGGGCCACGACCCGCTGCGGGCGGACCTGGCGGATGACCCGGGCCAGGTCGCGGCGCAGGTCCAGCGTCGGCTCCAGCCGCCCGTCGGGGTGGCCGAGGAACACCAGGTCCTTGACGCCCACCTGCAGCGCCGCCTCGGTCTGCTCGGCCCGGCGGATGGCGGGGATCTCCGAGCGTGCCACGGTCGGGTCGAAGCCGCCGGCGTCGCCGTCGGTGACCACGCAGTAGGTGACGGCGGCCCCCGCGTCGGTCCAGGTCGCCACCGAGCCGGCCACGCCGAAGTCGACGTCATCGGGGTGGGCCGTGATCACGAGGATGCGGTCGGGGACGGACCGGGGCTGGGACGCGGGTTCGGGCACGGGGGCAAGGTACCGGCCTAGAATGGCCTAGTAGCCGGGCTGCCCCAGACGGAACCGGGCCTGAAGGCCCCAGCCGGGTCCATAGTGCCTGAGGCGGCGCGCCCGTGCCGCCGGCCGGGCCGTGCCCGTTTCGCCGATCGAGGAGCCCTGACATGCCCGAAACCGCCCACCCCCTGCCCGCCTACCGGGTCGCCGACATAGGCCTGGCCGACTGGGGCCGGCGCGAGCTCAACCTGGCCGAAGTCGAGATGCCGGGCCTCATGGCCCTGCGCAAGGAATACGCCGGCGAGAAGCCGCTGGCCGGCGCCCGCATCACCGGGTCGCTGCACATGACTGTGCAGACCGCCGTCCTGATCGAGACCCTCGTGGCCCTGGGCGCAGAGGTGCGCTGGGCCAGCTGCAACATCTTCTCCACCCAGGACCACGCGGCGGCCGCCATCGCGGCGACGGGTGTCCCCGTCTTCGCATGGAAGGGGGAGACCCTCGAGGAGTACTGGTGGTGCACCGAGGCCGCCCTGCGCTGGCCCGATGGCCAGGGTCCCAACATGATCCTGGACGACGGCGGCGACGCCACCCTGCTCGTCCACCTGGGAGTGGAGTGCGAGCGGGACGGCAAGGTGCCCGAGCTGGGCCCGGAGGACTCGGAGGAGTACGGGACGATCGTGGCCACGCTGCAGCGGACGCTGCGGGAGGACCCCAAGCTGTGGACCCGCACGGCCGAGGGCATCAAGGGAGTCACCGAGGAGACCACCACCGGCGTCCACCGGCTCTACCAGCGCCACGAGAAGGGCGAACTGCTCTTCCCGGCCATCAACGTCAACGACTCGGTCACCAAGTCCAAGTTCGACAACCTCTACGGGTGCCGGCACTCCCTGGTGGACGGCATCTTCCGGGCCACCGACGTGATGATCGCCGGCAAGGTGTGCGTCGTCTTCGGCTTCGGTGACGTCGGTAAGGGGTGCGCCCAGTCACTGAGGGGCCAGGGCGCCCGGGTCATCATCACCGAGGTCGACCCCATCTGCGCCCTGCAGGCGGCCATGGAGGGCTACCAGGTCCTCACCCTCGACGACGTGGTGGAGACGGCCGACATCTTCGTCACCGCCACCGGCAACCGCGACATCGTCACCGCTGAGCACATGTCCCGGATGAAGCACAACGCCATCGTGTGCAACATCGGCCACTTCGACAACGAGATCGACATGGCCGGACTG
>DATGAX010000039.1:0-2765 GCA_035312965.1 Acidimicrobiales bacterium | reverse complement strand
CATCAAGGTGCACCTGCGCGGCACCTTCGCGCCGACCCGCCACGCCGTGGAGTACTGGCGCAACCGCACCAAGGCCGGCGAGGCCAACGACGCCCGCGTCATCAACACCACGTCGCCGTCGGGCATCTACGGCAACGTGGGACAGACCAACTACGGCGCCGCCAAGGCCGGCATCGCCGCCTTCACCGTCATCGCCTCCCAGGAGCTGATCCGCTATGGCGTGCGCTCCAACGCCATCGCCCCTGCGGCGCGGACCCGCCTCACGGAGGCCACGCCCGGCCTCGACCAGGTGGTGAAGGCCCCCGACGACCCCGGTCGCTTCGACGTATGGGACCCGGCCAACGTCTCGCCCCTGGTCGCCTACCTGGCCACGGAGTCCTGCCCCGCCAACGGGAAGGTGTTCTTCGTGCAGGGCGGCAAGGTGCAGCTCTTCCAGCCCTGGACCCTCACCGAGTCGATCGACAAGGACGAGCGTTGGACGGTGGCGGAGCTGGAGAGCGAGATGAAGCGCCTGATCGGCGACGGCGGAGCCGGTGTGGCCCGCTGAAGGGCGGCTGAGCGGCCGCTGATCGGGCCGGTACGGACTACCCCGTTCTAGGGATGGGTGAATTAGCCCTTACCGGCCCAGCCGTCCCAGTCGTATGATCCAACCCGGTTGGGCCCAGGGAGGCGGCGTTGCTGAGGCAGTGTTCCCCAGCCATTGCCGGTGCCGCCGCCTCCCTGGGCCTTGCCGCCTTCCGGGGGTCGGGCGAGCGGGGATCCGGCGGCTGAGGGCCGGCGCGCCTCCTACTCGGTGATCTCCTGGATCTTGTTGGCCACCTCCACGGCGGTGGCGTCGGGCGGGGCCGCCTGCATGGCCATGAGCTTGGTCATGTCGCCCTCGACCTTGATCTTGCCGGCCATGAACGCCTGCATCCCGGCCTGGGGGTTCTGCTCGACGAGGATGGCCTTGGCCGTCTCGTAGTCGAGGGTCACCTTCAAGTCGGCGTTCTCGATGTGGCCGGTGTCCATCTCGAGCTCTCCGGAGGACGTGTCCATGTGGGCATCAATCGTCCCGGGACCGAAGGGCACGTCGGTGATGACCTGGTTCATGCGAACGGCGTGAGCGGGCGCAGGGGTCTTGCCCTTGTACTCCTCCCGGATCTTCTTGGCCTCGCTCATCCACTCGTCGCTGAGAAACGGGTACTTGGCCACGGACATGCTCCTCCGGCTGTCGTCGGGATGGGTCGTGAAGCGGTCGAACGCTACCGTGCCGCCGGACCCGCGGGACAGCTCGGTCGGACCGTCGTCATCCGACCCTTGCGGCGCTCCGTCCCTGGACCCGGGCCACGCCTCGGTCACCACCGCAAGCTTGGGCTTGGGCCGCGGCCTCGTCGTCGGCGGCCAGGGCCCGGACCACGAAGCGGCCGGTGAAGTCGGCCAGCTCGCCGACGGGCAGGTCGATGCGCCCGGTGCGGTGGAGGTGGCTGAACCAGGCCACGGCGCCGACCACCCCGTGGGCCAGGAGCAAGGGGTCCTCGTCCTGAATCTGTCCGGCCTCGATGCCGGCCCGCACGTGCGCGGCCGTGTCGGTGAGGTGCACCTCGGCGCCCGGCCGCAGGAGGTTCATGAGCCTGGGGTCGAGGCTCTCCATGTCGAAGAACGAGTACAGGCGCCGATGCTCGCCCATGAAGCGCACCGAGGCCTCCACCCCCTGCCTCACCCGGCTGAGGGCGGTGGCGCCGGGGTCGATGGCCCGGCCCTGCTCCAGGCGCAGCTGGTGGCGCACGGCGCCCACCAGCTCGGCGAACACCGCCTCCTTGTTCTCGAAGTACCAGTAGAACAGGCCCTTGGCCACCCCCGCGGCCCGCACTATGTCGATGACCCGGGTCTCGGCGTAGCCGCGCTCGGCGAAAAGGGCGCCGGCCGCGTCGAGGATGGCCTGCTTGCGCTCCTGGCCCTGGCGGGTCAGCTCCCGGGGTGCGGGCCCGGCCCCGTTGGCGACGTCCTTGGCCCCGTTGGGGGCGGCCATGGGGGCGGCCTTGGAGACGGCGGCGGTGGCCGGGGCCGCCGCCGTTGCCGCGGCTGGCGCGGCGGCACGGCTGGGTCCGCGGGTCGGGCCTCGGCTTTCGCCCCGGGACGTGGGCACGGAGCCATCGGACCACGTCTTGACCCGCCGGTCAAGACTGGGCCGGCGCCGCTGCTACCCTGCCTCGACGATGCCGGCAGCCACCCGCCTCGAGCGCATCGAGCATCACGAGCGCAACCCCAAGTGGAAGAACCCGCCCCTGCGCATCGAGATGTCGGAGTGCATCAACTGCGACACCTGCCTGCGCCACTGCCCGTCGCAGTTCGGCGCCATCTTCAACCACGGCATGGACGTGATCATCGTCCCCGAGCTGTGCTCGGGCTGCGGCAAGTGCCTCGATCCCTGCCCGGTGGATTGCATCTACGAGGATCCAGGCTGGGCGCCGGCGACCGAGGACTGGTGGGAGGAACCGCTCAGTCCCGAGGATCCCTACAGATGACGGCCCCGGTCATTCCCGGCGCCGAGCCCTTCTCGGCGACCGGCCGTGAACACGGAGCCTTGGTGCTGCACGGATTCACTGGCTCCCCCCAGTCCATGCGGGGTCTGGCCCAGGCCTTCGCCGCCGCCGGCTTCGCCGTCGAGCTTCCCTTGCTCCCCGGACACGGGACGTCGATCGACGACATGAGCCATACGACGTGGACGGACTGGTCGGACGCCGCCGAGGCCGCCTACCGCGATCTCGCCCGGCGCTGTGACC
>DATGAX010000038.1:0-14462 GCA_035312965.1 Acidimicrobiales bacterium | reverse complement strand
TCCTCATCGGGTGCTCCGTCGGGGCCCTCAACGGGGCCTTCCTCGCCGGCGGGCTGCGGCCCGACCGGGTCGACGAGCTGGAGTCCGTCTGGACCAGGTTGAGCAGCCGCGACGTGTTCGCCCTGCGTAGCCGGCGCACGGTGGCCAATCTGGTGGCCGGCCGGGACCACCTGTGCAGCCTCGACGGGGTTCGCTCCTTGATCAGCCGCTTCTGCCCGGTCGCCGACCTGGCCGAGCTGCCCGTCGAGCTCCACGTCGTCACGACGAACCTCGACACGGGCCGGCCCGCCTGGTGGACGGCCGGGGCGCCGGGCGACGTTCTGGCTGCGTCGGCCGCCCTGCCCGGCATCTTCCCGCCCGTCGACATCGACGGGAACCGGCACGTCGACGGGGGCGTGCTCATGCCCGTCCCCGCGGTGCGGGCCTTCGACCTCGGGATCGGGCGGATCTACGTGTCGGACATCGCCACCAGGACGCGGCCCAACCTCCCCGAGCGCCTCGGCCCGCTCGGGGTGCTGCTCGAAGCGTTCAACGTGGCCCGCTACAGCCTGGCCCCGGACCCGGTCCCACCTCCAGGGGTGGAGGTCACGGTCCTGCCGTCGCCCGGGTTGGACGGCCGGTCGATGTTCGACTTCAGCCGCACCCAGGACCTGGTGGACCAGGCCTACCACGCCACGTGCCAGGCCCTGGGCCGGCTCGAGGTGGCGGCCGCCGGCTGAGCGCCGCATCGGCCGGGCCCGAGTGCCTAGCCCTGATCGACGATCACGTCGTAGGCGCTGCCGTCGGCGAAGGTGGGGATGGTGAAGGTGGCGATCTCCCTTCCAGGACCGTCGGGGGTCACCGACAGCTGCTGCGGGGCGGCCGCCAGCGGGCCGCTGGAGGCCGCGCCGGGCTGGAAGGGCTCGTAGCTCAGCTGCACGCCGACCCCCGGCGTGGACCACGGCAGCACGACGGAGATCCGGACCGGGGCAGGGGGCGGCGCATGGCTGCCGGGCCACCAGTTGGTCTGGCACCAGCTCTCCACGCCGCAACCCTCCAAGCGCCCGACCAGGGCCACGACCTGCCGCCCCGAGCTGCTGATGGAGCCGAGGGCGGCGAAGTACCGGTTGTTGGACTGGGTGCGGATCATGGCCCCGCTCATGCGGGCGTACGTCGTGCGCACGAAGTACTCGCTCGTGGTCTGCCCGGCGCCGGTCAGCAACCCGTCGAGGGTGGGTAGGGTGCAGCCGTCCCAGCACGACCGGACGGCGGAGCCGATGCCGGCGTCGGTGATGAGGGCGAGGTATCCCACATCCCAGCCCGGCAGCGGCTGCGTGCGCTGGCTGCCGTACTCGTCGAGGAACATCCGCGGGCTCCCCAGGGCGGGAAGGGATCGGATGAGCGACCACACCCCCGCCGCGTCGGTCCGCAGCATCCAGGGCGGTTGCCCGTTGTCGTGCCAGGCGACGGCGGCCAGCTGGAGGTGGTGGGCGGCGGCGAAGTCGAGGAACGTCGTCATGTCGGGCTCGCGGGTGGTGGCGTTCGGCGCGATGGGGGAGAACGCCATCAGCCCGAGCGACGGCCCGACGATGGCGGCCCCCGGGTCCACCGATTTGACGGCCTGGTAGGTGACGAGGAACTGCTGCAACAGGTCGGCCGGGGTCATCGAGGAGTAATCCGCCGCGCTGTAGTAGCCCGACCATCCGGGTTCGTTGTAGACGTCCCAGTAGTTGACGGTCTGGCCGGTGGCGACGATGCGCTGCACGGTCGCCGTGACCCAGTTGGTGTAGTTGTTCCAGTTGGACCACGGGGTCGGCGGCGGTCCGCCGCGGTGCGTCTGGGCCCACAGATCGGAGAGAACCAGGGTGGTGGGGGTACCGGCCGCCACCGCGGCGTCCCAGCTCGTCCAGTCGAACTGGCCGAGGGAGTCGACGGCCGGCACGGAGCGGTACATCGTGGTGCCGAGGGCCCGCAGCCGGGAGGCATCGGCATTCGAGCTGGGCAGGATGTTGACCCCCGCCCCGGCGTGGTCCACCCCGCCCGTGAGGGCCGTGGCGTCGAGGACCAGGCAAGCCCGATCGGGGCAGACGGACAGGTCGGGTGGCGCCGGGGCGGCAGGTGCCGCACCGGCCGATGAGGTGGGCGCGGCCGCGCCCACCACGGGGCTGCCCCCGGTCCGGGCTGCCCGATTGGTGGTCGTGGTCGCCATCGCGGTGGTGGTCGTCATGGGCACCGTCGCGGGCGGGCCGATCGTGGTCGGCGGCACGTAAGGCGCCTCCACCACCCGGGGACCGGCGTCGTGCGCCCCGGGGCCGAACGAGCCGGACACCACCGCTGCCGTGTCGGCGACGAAGAAGGCCGTCGCCGCGATCAGAAGGGCGATCTTCCGGCGATCAGCGGCGGCGGCCGGTAGGAGAGGCATTTTCACCGCCGATTCTACTCCGGGCCACGTTTTCCGGACACTTCGGGCAAACAGTGCGGGTCCCGAGAGTACGGAGCCGGGCGCCCCGTTCCACTCCGGCCGAAGAATCCGTGGCTCGACTGGGAGCCCGGTGTCCCGGTCGACCGCCTGGCCTGCGGGGCGTCGCCGGCCGTGGCCGAGCCGGCCTACCTGGAGGCGATGGACTTCGCCGCCCACGTCGGCGACTCGCGGCACGCGGCGTCCGGCTAGACCCTTCTGCCCGGATCCGGATGGGCGTTGCGCCCGCCGGTCGCCCTATCCTGCCTGTGTCATGAGCTGCCCGTCGTGCGGTTCCGAGGTCTCCGCCGGGGCCCGGTTCTGCCCGTCGTGCGGCCACGGAGTCCATGCCCGCGGCGACGAGCGGCGCATCGCCACCGTCCTGTTCGCCGATCTGGCCGGGTTCACCGGGCTGTCGGAGGCCCTGGATCCGGAGCACCTCAAGAACGTCGTCGACCGGTGCTTCGCCCGCCTGGCCGCCGACGTGACCAGTCACGGGGGCCGGGTGGACAAGGTCGTCGGGGACGCCATCGTGGCCCTGTTCGGAGCCCCTGTGGCCCACGAGGACGACGCCGAGCGGGCCGTGCGGACCGGGCTGCAGATGCAGAGGTCGATAACGGTGCTGGCCGAGGAGATGGGGGTACCCCTCCAGCTGCGGGTGGGGGTCAACAGCGGCGAGGTGCTGGTCGGCGCCATGCGGGCGGGGGGCGACTACACGGCGATGGGCGACGCCGTCAATGTCGCCTCCCGGCTGCAGACCATGGCCGCGCCCGGCACGGTCGTGGTCGGTCCGACCACGTTCGCCGCCACTTCGGCGGTGGTCCGCTACGAGCTGCTGGGTCCGCTGCAGGCTCGGGGCCGGGAGGCGCCGGTGGACGCCTGGCGGGCCATAGAGTCCTTGTCGACCCCCGGCCGGCGCCCGCGGAGGGTGGAAGCCCCGCTGGTCGGGCGGGACGACGAGCTGACGGTGCTCCGCCAGTCGGTGGCCACCTCGATCCGGCGGTCCCGCCCGGCGGTGACGTTCATCCTGGGCGAAGCGGGCATGGGCAAGAGCCGCCTGATCGAGGAAGTGGCGCGGTGGGCCGAAGTCGAGCACGGCGCCCTGGTCCTCGAGGGCCGCTGCGTGCCGTACGGCGAGGCCAACCCGTGGTGGCCGATCGCCGAGGCGGTCCGCCGGGCCTGCGACGTGGAGCCCGGCGACACCGCGGCGACCACCGCGGCCAAGGTTCGGGCCGCCGTCGCCCGGATATGCGAGGTGGAGGACGGCAGCGCCGAAGCGGGCGAGCTGGCCGCCGGGCTCCTTCACCTGATGGGGGACGAGGACGCCCTGCCCGACGTCGACCCGCAGCGAGCCCGCCGGGAGGCCCGCCGCTCACTGCACGCCTTGATCGCCGGGCTGTCGAGCCGCCAGCCCGTGGTACTCGTCCTCTCGGAGCTCCACTGGGCCGACGACGTGGTGCTCGATCTCTTCGGATGGCACCTCGACCGTCTCGCCGGGCACCCGCTGATCGTGCTGACCAGCGCCCGCTTCGAGCTGATCGAGCGGTGGAGCCCGCCTCATGGCCGCTTCAACGTCCTGACCCTCCACCTCGATCCGCTCGACGCCGGGGCCACCCGGGAGCTGGCCGGCGTGCTCGGGGCGGCCGACCTGCCCGCCGACGTGGTCGACACACTGATCCACCGCAGCGGGGGCAACCCCTTCTTCCTGGAGGAGCTGCTGACCTTCGTCGGCGAGGGGGCGGGCGAAGAGCTGCCGGTGACCCTGCGGGGGCTGGTGGCGGCCCGGATCGACGCCCTGCCGGCCGATGAGCGGTCGGTCCTGGAGGATGCCGCGGTCATCGGGAGGTCGGGCACTCTGGCCATACTCCGCGCCCTGAGCGGCAAGCAGGGAGTGCCCGACGTCGACGCCGTCGTCGGCCGGCTGCTCGAGCGGGATCTGCTCGCCACCGCCGACGGCCGGTGGGAGTTCCGGTCCGACGTGGTGCGCGAGGTCGTTTACGGGACCCTGACCAAGACGGAGCGGGCCGGCCGGCACTGGCGGGTCGGCTCCTGGCTCACCGAGGCCGGTCGCCGCACCGGCCGGGCCGACGAGATGACCGAGCTGGTCGCCCACCACTACGCCACCGCCGCCGAGCTGGTCGTCGAGATCGGCGCGGTGCCGACCGTCCCCGCCGATGCCGTCGACGTGGCCATCGCCGCGGTGGAGCGGGCCGCCGCCTGGGCGTCGCGGCGGGAGCTGCCCGCGACCGCCGTCCGTCTCCTCGACCGGGGCGTGGGTCTGGCCGAGGAAGGGTCGGCCGAGTGGTGCCGGCTGCTGCTCGACCGGGCGCTGGAGCGGACCGCACTGCGGGACATGGACCTCGCTCGCCAGGACCTCGAGGCGGCCCGGGCGTACGCCGACCGGGACCGGCGCGACCGGGCCCGCCACCTCACCGTCGAAGGTGTGGTGGCCCAGCTCGAAGGGGATCTGGCGGGATCGGCCGCCACGCTGCGCCGGGCCGTGGCGGCGTGGCGCGAGGCGGGCGACCGGGGCGGCGAAGGGGACGCCCTGCGCCGGATCGGGCTGACCTGCCTGCTGGCCGCCGACCGGGCCGGGGCCGAAGTCGCCTTCAACGAGGCGCTGGCCATCGCCCGCGACCTGGGCAGCCGGCGCGACGAAGCCTGGGCCCTGTGGCACCTGGCCGAGCTCAGCTTCTACGGCGGTCGCAGCCAAGAGGCCGAGAGTCGCCTCCGGGACGCCGGGCAGGCGTTCCGCGAGGCCGGCGACTCCGGCGGCATGGGCTGGGTCAAGGGCCTGCTCGGGTACCTCAAGTTCGTGCAGGGCCACCGCGACGAGGCCGAGCACCTGGCCAGCGGGATCCTCGACGACCTGCGCGACCGCGGCGACCGGTGGGCCCTCGGGATGGTGCTGGTGCTGCTGGCGTCGGTCCGGCTCTGGCAGGGACGGGCCGGACCCGCCGCCGAGCACGCCGCCGAGGCCCGGCTGGCCTTCGTCGAGATCCACGACCTTCCCGGCGAGCTGCGGGCGACGGGGGTGCTGGCCCGGGCGCTGGCCGCGGTAGGGCGGACCGGTGAGGCGTGGGCCGCCCTGCAGGAGGTCACCTCGCAGCGGGAAGGTGTGGCCATGAGCGCGCCCGACCTCGGCGTGGCCGGAGTGGCCATCCACCTGGGCGACGGGGCGACGGCACTCGAGGTGATGGCCGGCGTCGAGGTCACCGCCTTCGCCGACGAGGCGGTGGTGGCCCGGGCCGTGGCCCTGGCTCAGACGGGGCGGATTCCCGAGGCCCTGGGCACACTCGAGTCGTTGCGCCCCCGCCTGGAAGAGGCGACGGGTGTCTCGGCCAACGCCTGGGCCAGTCTGGCACTGGTCCGGGCCTGCGCCGGCGAGGCCGCCGGGGCCATCGAAGCAGCCGACATCAGCCTGTCCACGGGGCCGGTGGCGACCTACCGCGACATGGCTGTCGCCCATCTGGCCAAGGCCTTCGGCCGCCACCAGCTGGGCGACACCGCCGCCGCGGCCGGGGAGCTGGAGCGGGCCGCCGCGGTGTGCCGGGGGACCGACGACCTGGTCACCGCGGCAGTGGTCGAGCTGGCCACCGCCCGCGTGCAGGACGCCGCGGCTCCGGGCCCCTTCCCGGCCGCCGCCGGGCCGCTCGAGTACCTCGACCGCCTCGGGGCGTTGGCCGCCGGGTGGGACACGGCGATATGTGCCGCGGTGAAGGGGTTCGCTCCGGCGCCCTGACCCGTCGACGATCGGGAATTCACAATGGGACAAAGGTCCCTGGTCGGACACACCGGCATTCGTCAGAGTGGCACCCAGAGCATCAACGGAGCTGGGAGGTGCCCCGATGACCGGTCGGGAACGCTGTGAGGAGATACTGCGGCTGATCGACCTGGCTCTGGGCGAGACGCCCGCCGGCGCCTCAGCGTCACCTCAAGGGCGGGAGCTACTGGCTCCGGAGCCGCTCGATGGCCCGACCGATGCGCGCTTCGCTGACCGGTGACGTGGTCCCGAGCTCCTGAGCCCACAGCGAGACGCGCAGCTCCTCGATCATCCACCGCACCTCGGCCCGCTCGCCCGCCCCTCCCGGGGCCCGGGGGCCGGAGACGGCCGAGTCGAGCAGCTGGTCGTAGGCGGCCTGCACCCGGGCGATGACCGCTTGGCGCTCGGCGTCGCGCCGCCCGTCCGCCGGCAGGCGGCCCACCCGCCGGCCCGCCGCGTCGAGGTAGCGCAACAGGTCCCGCATCCGGGCCGGTCCGGCCGACGTCACGAAGCCCGGTCGCACCAGGAGCTCGACCTGCCGGCGGATGTCGCTCACGGCGCCCAGGCGGCCCTCGGGGTCGCCAGCTTCGAGGCGGTCGACGGCGCCCAGGACGGTGTCGGCGGCGGCGAGGACGCCGCCCGCGATGGCGGTCAGGCGGGCCGTCCGCTCGGCCAGGGCCTGCTCGGCGTCGGCCGCCATGGACAGAAATCCTGACCGGGTGAAGGCCGGGCCTCCCCGGGCGACCATGACCTGGTCGATGACCGCGGTCGCGCAGTCGTCGACCAGCTCTTCGGCCCTTCGCCCCAGGCGCGCCAAGGCCAGCTTGGTCGGTTTGGACAAGCGGCGCTCCACGTGGGACCAGGACAGCGGCACGGTCAGGCGGACCAGGCGCCGGGTGGCCGGCCACATGCTCTCGGCCTGCCCGGAGGGGGACTCGAACACGTCGAGCCCCACGGTCCGGCCCTCGTCCACCAGCGCCGGCCACGCCCGCACCAGCCCGCGTTCCACGACGGCCGGCAGGTCGGGGAAGTCCCAGGACGTGTGCCCGGAGCTGACCAGGTCGGGCGCGGCCCGCCGGAGCGCCATCCGGATCTCCGGCCGCAGCTCCGTCCTGAGGCGCTCCAGATCGGCGCCCCGCCCGAGCACCCGGTCGGCGGCCCGCACCTCGAAGTGGATGCTGAGGTGCGACGGCAGGGCGTCGAGGTCCCACGCGGTGGGGTCGATCGGCTCGCCCGCCTGGCGGGCCAGCTCCTTGGCCAGCACCGCCAGAATCGGTCCGTCATCGGGCCCGTGGCCGTCCAGCGCGGCCCGGGCCGCCTCCGGAGCCGGTCCGAGAGCCCGCCGGGCCGCCTTGGGCAGCATGCGGACCAGAGCCGTGGCCAGTTCGGCCCGGTAACCCGGGACATGCCAGTCGAACCCTTCGGGCCGCAGCCGGTTGAGCACCTCGACGGGGACCTCGGCGGTGACCCCGTCGCCCGGCGCGCCCGGCTCGTAGCGGTAGCGCAGCCGGATCCTCAGGTCGCCCTGGTGCCACTCGTCGGGGTAGGCGCCTACGTCCACCGGGCCCCGCCGCCGGTCGAGGAGGACCTCGAAGGGCACTTCGAGGTCCTCGGGATGGTGGCGGCCCCGGGTGCGCCACCACCGTTCGAAGGACGTCCCTCCCGTCACTTCCGCCGGGAGCCGGCTGTCGTAGAAGTGGGCCACCGCCTCGTCCCCGGCGAGCAGATCCCGGCGGCGGCTGCGCTCCTCGAGGGCGACGACCGAGGCGATGCGGGCCGCGGTGCGCTCGAGGGCGGGGTTCTCGCCTGCCCAGTCCCGGGCCACCAGCGCCCGCTCGATGAACATGCGCCGGGCTTCGGCCGGATCGGTGCGCGAGAGGCGCACGTTGCGGCCGGAAACGACGGGCAGGCCGTAGAGGGTGGCGCGCTCCTCCACCACGGCCTCGCCCCGGTCGGCGTCCCACCACGGTTCGGAGCGGCTCCACTTGAGGAGATGGGCGCCCTGGCGTTCCACCCACGAAGGCTCCACCCGGGCCGCCGACCGGGCCCAGGTCCGCTCCGTCTCGACCAGCTCGCCGGCCATGACCCACGCCGGCGGCCGGCGGGCCAGGACCGACGACCGGCCGATCTGCCAGCGCGTGCCCCGGGCGCCGGAGTACTCACCGCGCTCACGGTCCCGCACACCTACGTGGGAGAGCAGCCCCGACAGGATCGCCTGGTGGATCTGCTCTGGAGGGGCCGGTTGGCGGTTGGGGCGGATCCCGTTCGACCGGGTGACCTGCCGGATCTGGCCGGCCAGGTCCTGCCATTCCCGGATGCGCAGGACGTGGAGGAACTCGGCCCGGCACCGCCGGCGGAACTGGTTGCCCGACAGCTCCGCCTGGATGCCGGTCACGTGCTCCCACATGGCCAGATAGGTCAGGAAGTCGGAGTCGGCCACGTCGAAGCGCCGGTGCATGGCGGCCGCCTCGGCCGCCTGGTCGGCCGGTCGTTCCCGGGGATCCTGTATCGACATGGCGGCCGCGATCACGGTCACCTCGCGCAGGCAGCCCCGCCGCTCCGCTTCGACGACCATCCGCCCGAGGCGCGGGTCGAGCGGGAGGTCGGCCAGGCGGCGGCCCGTCTTCGTGAGCCGGTACCCGTCGGCGCCAGCCTCGAAGGCACCGATCTCCTCGAGCAGAGCGCGGCCGTCGGCCACCCTTCGCCGGTCCGGAGGGTCCATGAAGGGGAAGTCCTCCATCTCGCCGAGGCCGATGGCGGCCATCTGGAGTATCACGGAAGCCAGGTTGGTGCGGAGTATCTCCGGATCGGTGAACTCCGGCCGGCTCTCGAAATCCTCCTCGTCGTACAGCCGGATGCATATGCCCGGCCCCAGCCGGCCGCAGCGGCCGGCCCTCTGGTCGGCCGAGGCCCTCGAGATGCGCTCGATGGGCAGGCGCTGGATCTTGGTCCGTTGGCTGTAGCGGGAGATGCGGGCCAGGCCGCTGTCCACGACGAAGCGGATACCCGGCACGGTCAGCGAGGTCTCGGCCACGTTGGTGGCCAGCACCACCCTGCGCCCCTGGTGCGGTCGGAACACCCGGTGCTGCTCGGCCGTCGACAGCCGGGCGTACAGCGGGAGGATCTCGATCCCGGCCGGTCCCGACGCCCGGAGCGCGTCGGCGGCGTCGCGGATGTCCCGTTCGCCGGGGAGGAATACGAGCACGTCTCCCGGTCCGCTCGCCGCCGTCTCGGCCACCGCGTCGCAGACGGCCTGGTTGACGTCGATGCCCCGGTCGTCGGCCTGGACCGGGCGGTAGCGCACCTGCACGGGCCAGGTCCGGCCGGACACCTCGACGACCGGGGCGTCGAAGTGGGCTGCGAACCGCTCCGTGTCGATGGTCGCCGAGGTGACGATCACCTTCAGGTCCGGCCGGCGGGGGAGCAGACGGGTCAGGTAACCGATGAGGAAGTCGATGTTCAGGCTGCGCTCGTGGGCCTCGTCCACGATGATCGTGTCGTAGGCCCGCAAGAGCCGGTCCCGGCGCAGCTCGGCCAGGAGGATGCCGTCGGTCATGACCTTGATCAGAGTGTCCTCGCCGACCTTGTCGTCGAAGCGCACCGCGTAGCCGACCGGGCCGCCCAGCGGGACGGACAGCTCCTCGGCGACCCGCTCCGCCACCGTCCGGGCGGCGAGGCGCCGGGGCTGGGTGTGGCCGATCAGGGCGTCGACCCCACGCCCCAGCTCGAGGCACATCTTGGGCAGCTGGGTGGTCTTGCCCGACCCGGTCTCGCCGGCCACGATCACCACCTGGTGGTCCCGGATGGCGGCCAGTAGCTCGTCCCGGCGGGCGGTGACAGGAAGCTCGGCCGGGTACGTGACCACCGGGACAGCCGCCGCCCGCCGGGCCCGCCGGTCCTCCGCCGGGAGGCGGCTGCGGCCGGTGCTGCCCGGGCTGGCGGGGTTGGCGGGGCCGCCGAGGTTGGCGGGGCCGCCGGGGCTGGCCGGGCCGGCGGTCAAACCGGGCGCAGCACCAGCAGGTAGGACCGCTGGCTCGGGTACTCGGCCTCTCCGACCGGGCCGCGGTCGAGACGGGCGACCAGCTCCAGGCCCGCCCCGGCCAGGGCCGCCGCTTCGTCCGCGGGATCGAGGAACCGGAAGGTGAGATCGACGGGCTGGCCCTTCCACTCGGTGCGGGTGACCGCCCCGCCGGGCCCGGTGGCACCGTCCCTGGTGTGGAAGGCGATCAGGGCGTAGCCGCCCGGCTGCAGGACCCGGGCGACTTCGTGGTACGCCGCCTCCCGCCCGGGGCGGTCGAGGTGGATCACGGCATAGAACGACGCCAAGGCCCCCACGCTGGCGGTGCGGAGCGGCAGGGAGGTGAGATCGCCGGCCGCCGCGCCGGCTCCGGCCGACCGTGCCTCGGCGCACATGGCGGGGGAGAGGTCGATGTCGAAGGCGCACCGGCCCAGGTCCAGGCAGGCCCGGGCCACCTGCCCGGGGCCTCCGCCACCATCGATGATCGGGCCGGGCCCCGCCATCTCGGCCAGGGCGGAGATGAGCGCCCGGTCGAGCGGCTTCTGATCCAGCTCTCCCGAGAGCTCGGCGGCGTAGGCCCCGGCCACGCGGTCGTAGCTGGCCCTGGTGCGGTCCGGAGGGCCCGCCGGCTCCGGAGCGGCCCAGTACCCGGCCATCAACCGGCGCGACCAGTCGGGCTGGCGGACGTCGCCCCGGGGGCCGAACTCGGCCATCCAGGGCTTGATGTCGAGGACCGGCGTTCCGTCGACGGCATCGAGGTCCCGGACGCTCAGCTCGAGGCCGTCGACGCTCACGAGCAGGCAGCGGGCCAGGCCCAGGCGGTTCGGCCGATCCTTGGCCCGCTGGGCGAGTATCCCGACGGAGGGCCATTCCCGGTTGCCCCGCGGATGGCGGGCGCCCCGTTCCACACGGCCCGGATCGACCCGGTCGAGGAGGTACACCACCTCGATGTGGGAGAACTCTCCCAGGCCGGCCACGGCCTCGGGGCGCAACACGGCAGGATCCAGCCGGATGACCGACCTGACGGCGTCCCAGCCGTCGTCCTCGACCTCCCGGCGGGAGGACACGACGGTGCCGATCGGCTCCAAGCCGCTCAGGGGTTTCGCCTCCTCTTCCACATGGGCAGACTACGGCCAGCCTTATGAGCGACGACTCTGCTTTCCGGCCGGCCGACCCGGCGGGCATCCACGAGTTGCGGCGCAGCTACCACGACCGCATCGCCGACGTGCGCGAGCAGTCGGTCGCCATGCTGCGCGCCGTCGTACTCGGCATCCGGGTGGCGAGCGGGGCGCTGACCGAGGGGGCGCCGGTCGAGCCGGCCACGGTGCCCGATGTGCGCCGGGCCCGGGCCGAGGCCGCCTACGTCGACGGGACGGTGGTGGGGATGCTGGCCCTCGAGTCCCCGGTCGCCCGGGACCTGCGCCTGATCCTGGCCGCCCGGGACGTGGCCCAACTGGCCCTGTTGTGCGTGGGCCTCTGCGCCCAGCTGGCCGTCCGGGTGGACCGCGTGGTCACCGGGCTCGACCCCGCCCGGCTGCGCCTGGTCGGTGAGGTCGGCGCCGGGACGGAGGCCCTGCTGGTCGAGGCGGAGTCGGCCTGGTCGGCGCTCGATCCGGAGATGGCCCGTGCCGTCCTGGGCCACGCCGGCGAGGCGCGCGAGATGCAGGCCGGGCTCATATCGGAGTTGATCGGACTGACCGACGTGCCGGTGCCTCTGGCGTTCGACCTGGCCATGGTGGCCCGGGCCTTCGAGCGCCTGGCCGACCACGGTCTGGAGGTGGCCGACCGGGTCCTCTTCGCCGTCCCGGGCGGCTGAGTCGCCGGGCCGGCCGCCCGGTTCAGCCGAAGCGGCCGGTGATGTAGTCGTCGGTACGCTGGTCGGAGGGGGACGTGAACATCTTGCGGGTGGTGCCGCACTCGACCAGCACCCCGGTGCGGCCGGCATCGGTCTCCTCCACCGTGAAGAAGGCGGTGCGGTCCGACACGCGCGCCGCCTCCTGCATGTTGTGGGTGACGACGACGATCGTGTAGTCCTGCTTGAGCCCGCACATGAGCTCCTCGATACGGATGGTCGCCAGCGGGTCCAGGGCCGAGCACGGTTCGTCCATCAGGATCACCTCGGGCTTGACCGCGATGGCCCGGGCGATGCACAACCGCTGCTGCTGCCCTCCGGAGAGGCTGAAGGCGCTGGCCTTGAGCTTGTCCTTGACCTCGCCCCACAGGGCGGCCCGGGTGAGGCTCTCCTCGACGAGGTCGTCGAGCTTGCCCTTCTGGCCGTTGACCCGCGGCGCGATGGCCACGTTCTCGTAGATCGACTTCGGGAACGGGTTGGGCTTCTGGAACACCATCCCGATCCGCCGCCGGATGTCGATGGCTCGCACGTCCGGCTCGTACAGCGGGCGTCCGTCGAAGCGGATGTCGCCCTCCACGCGGGTGCCCGGGATCAGGTCGTTCATCCGGTTGAGGCAGCGGAGGAACGTGGTCTTGCCGCATCCGGACGGCCCGATGAGGGCCGTGATCTCATGGCGGCCGATGGTCAGGTCCACCCCCTGCAGCGCCCGGTGCCGGCCGTAGTAGAAGTCCAGGCCGCGGACCTCGAAGACGGGATCGGCGATCTGGTCAGGCACGCCCGACTGGTCGGCCCGAGCCACGGCCGGAGCGGTCGAGGGAAGGGCGGAGCCCGGGTCGGTCACCCACGTGGCGGGTTCGGGCATGGTGTGATCACCTTCCGATTGTACGGTCATCAAAGGGTCATCCGTTCGGTCTGGCGCCGGCTGCGGCTCGAGACGACCCGCCCGAGGCCGATGAGGATGATCAGGATGACGATGCTCATCAGCCCGGCCGCGGCCGAGGTGGCGTGGTAGCGCTGGCCCGGTTGCGACAGGTCGGTGTAGACCACGCCGGTCAGGTAGGGCACCGAGTGGTGGAAGAGGTGCAGGGTGGGGTTGGAGTCGGTGAAGTTGGCCGTGAACAGGAGCGGGGCCAGCTCTCCGGTCGAGATGGCCAGGGCCACGATGAGCCCGCTCATGATGCCGGGGAGCGCGGCGGGCAGCAGTATCCGCCGCAGCGAGGACGACTTCGGCATGCCCAGGCCGGCCGTTCCCTCCCGGAGGGTGGTCGGAAGCTGGCGCAGCGACACCTCGGTCGTCTTGAGGATGTAGGGCGTGACCAGGGCCGAAAGGGCGAGCACCGCCGCGGCCAGGGAGTACTGCCAGTGGAACTCGTAGACCAGGGTGATGTACCCGATGTAGCCGATGACGATCGACGGCATGCCGGCCAGCACCTCGGAGCAGAAGCGGAGGGACGCCTCCGACCGGCCGCTGGCGTACTCGGCCAGGTAGATGCCCGCCGCTACGCCTACGGTGCCGGCGACGATGAGCACTCCGAGTAGGAGCAGCAGGGTGCCCAGGATGGCGTTCTGGATGCCGAGGGCGTTGGTCCGCTGGGTGAACAGCTGCCAGCCGAGTGCCGGCCATGCCTGGTGGATGACGGTGACCAGGATGGCGACGCTCGGCGCCGCGATGAAGATGAAGGCCACGCCGCACACGGCCCAGAAGGCCCGGTCGGTCAAGGTGCGCCGGCCCTGCACCGCGCTACACCCCCCTTCCCACCGGGAGCCCGGCGTCGGAGAAGCGGCGGGTCAGGAGCCGCCCGCCGAAGTTGGTGACCAACGTGACGACGAGTAGCACCAGGCCGACGTAGGACAGGGCGTGCAGGTCCATATGGGTGGGATCCTGCAGAGCGCTGTCGATCAGCTGGGCGATGGACGCCGCCATGGTCGTGAACGGGTCGAAGACGCTGTGCGGGATGGCCACCGTGTTGCCGCTGATGATCAGGACGGCGATGGTCTCGCCTAGGGCGCGGGCCCAGCCGAGCACGGCCGCCGCCATGATGCCCGTCCTCACGAACGGGATTGTCACGTAGCGCACGACCTCGGCCGACGTCATGCCCATGGCCACGGCGCCCTCTTTGGACACCTGGGGAACAGACTTGACCAGCTCCCGGGTGATGGACGCGATGATCGGGACGATCATGGCGGCCAGGATCACCGATGCCGTCGCCAGGCCCTGAGGGTTGGTCGTGCTGTTGCCGTCGAACCACGGTATGCCGGCGGCGGAGATCCACCGGAAGACGGTTCGATGCAGCAGCGGGCCCAGGCTGTACACGCCCCAGAGGCCGAACACGACGCTCGGGATGCCGGCCAGCAGCTCGAGGAACACGCCGAGCGTCGCCTGGAAGCGCGG
>DATGAX010000037.1:0-2702 GCA_035312965.1 Acidimicrobiales bacterium | reverse complement strand
CCAGGTCGGCCAGGGAGGCGAACTCGATCCCCCGCGACCGGGCCCAGGCCGGCGCCACGTCGGGGTCGAGGACGATCAGCGCCGTCATGTAGGCCCGGCCGTCGCCGATGGTGCAGGCCTGGCCGATGAGCGGGAACGACTTGATGGCCGCTTCCAGGTTGGCGGGCGAGATGTTCTTCCCGCCGGCGGTGATGATCAGCTCCTTCTTGCGGTCGACGATGCGGAGGTAGTCGCCGTCCTCGACCCGACCGATGTCGCCGGTGTGGAGCCAGCCTTCGTCGTCGAGCATCTCGGCCGTGCGTTCCGGGTCCTTCAGGTAGCCCGAGAAGACGTTGCCGCCCCGGCAGCAGACCTCGCCGTCCTCGAGCAGCTTCATCTCCTGGCCCGGGATCGGGGGGCCGACCGTCCCGGGGCGGGACTTCGGGCTCCACGTCATCGGGCCGGTGCACTCCGAGAGGCCGTAGATCTCCGACAGCGGCACGCCGATGGCCCGGAAGAAGTCGAACACCGGCCGAGGGATCGGCGCCGCGCCGGTGAGGGCAATGCGGAGCTGATCGAGGCCCACCATCGCCCGCACGTTGGCGAAGACCTCGCTGTCGACCCGCTCCCAGGCGGCGGCCAGGTCGGGCGGCAACTCCTGCCCGGTCACGCGTACCTCGTCGGCCCGGTGGCCGACCTCGAGCGCCCCCTCGAAGGCCGCCTGCTTCTCGGGGTCGGCAGCCACCGCCGCCGTGATCCCGGCGTGGATCTTCTCCCACACCCGCGGCACGCCGAGGAAATGCTCGGGCCGCACCTCCCGCAGGTAGGAGGCGAGTTCCGTGGGCTCGGGGCAGACCGTGACGTCGGTGCCCTCCCCGATGTGGAAGTAGTGGGTCATGAGCCGCTCGGCGATGTGGGCCATCGGCAGGAACGAGACCTGCCGCCAGCCCGCGATCGGCTCGCCGGTGGCCCGGGCCATGCTCTCGAGCACCCAGCACAGGTTCCGGTGGGAGAGCATCACGCCCTTCGGCGGCCCGGTGGTCCCCGAGGTGTAGATCAGCGTCAGGAGATCGTCGGGCTTCACCCTTCCGGCGGCCTCGGCGAGGTCGACCGGCGCCGCACCGAGCAGGTCGGCGAACGGCACGACGTCGGCCGATGCCAGGCCGTCCGGATCATCGACGAGCACCAGGTTCCTGAGCCCCGGCAGCTCTGAACGGACCTTGAGGAACCGTTCCAGCATGCCGACGTCGCCGACGATCGCCGCCACCGCCTCCGAGTGCCCGGCGAGATACTCGATCTGCTCCGGCGAGGAGGAGTTGTAGATGGAGATGGGGGTCGCCCCGGCCAGGAGCACCCCCATGTCGGCGGGGTAGAACTCGAAGCGGTTGCGCATCATGAGGACGATCCGGTCACCGGGCTGCACCCCGAGCGCCCGCAGGCCGGCCGCCACCCGGCAGGCCCGGTCGGCGTACTGAACCCAGGTCATCGTCTCGGTGGCGGTGTCACCGCCCGGCGGCCGCCAGCGGACGGCGACGGCGTCGGGCCGGGCTCCGAGCATGTCGGCGAACAAGCCCGGAACGGTGCGACCAGCGATAGCGGCGTCGATCTCCCCTGCGGCCACCGGCTCCGTCCTCCCCCTCGGTCAGCCTGCGGTGTGGACGAGCGAGCGTAGGTCAGCGACGGCGAATCGTCATCCCCAGGTCATCCACAGGGCTCTGGAAAACCTGTGGGGAACGGGTGATACTGAAGCGCCCGTCCCGAGGAGAACGTTGGGGCGCCCAACGCCCGGGCTTCTCTACTCAACTCCCCTCGGGGCGGGATTGGCGCGTCTTACGCCCGATGCCGGCGGGGGATCCGCCCGGCCAAACGCCAGGGCCCGCGGGTGAAGCCGGCGCCTCGGCCGGAAAGGCGGGCCGAGCGGACCCAGGCGTCGATGCGGTCGGCGCCGTCGGGGACAGCCGACGCGGCCGCCGCCCGGGCCCGGTCCTCGGCGTCGATGAGGGCGAGGGCGGCGACGATGGCGGCCACTTCCTCGGCCGTGGCACCGGGCGGCACGCTGGCCAGCCGGCGGCCCGGGACCGGAACCGCAACGGGAGTGGGCGTCACAGCGGGACGTTTCCGTGCTTCCGCTGGGGCAGCTTCTCCTGCTTGGTCCGGAGCATGGCCAGCGACCGGCACAGCACCGCCCGCGTGTCGGCGGGGTCGATGACGTCGTCGACGTAGCCCCGCTCCGCGGCCACATAGGGGTTGGCGAAGCGCTCGGTGTACTCCTCGACCAGCTCCACCCGGCGGGTCTCCGGGTCGTCGGCGGCCTCCAGCTCCTTGCGGAAGATGATGTTGACGGCCCCCTGGGGGCCCATGACGGCGATCTCGGCCGACGGCCAGGCGAAGGCCAGGTCGGCGCCGATCGACTTGGAGTTCATGACCACGTAGGCGCCGCCGTAGGCCTTCCGGGTGATGATCTGAATGCGGGGGACGCTGGCCTCGCAGTAGGAGTAGAGGAGCTTGGCGCCGTGGCGGATGATGCCGCCGTACTCCTGGTCGGTGCCGGGCAGGAAGCCGGGAACGTCGACGAAGGTCACGATCGGGATGTTGAAGGCATCGCACGTCCGCACGAAGCGGGCGCCCTTCTCCGAGGCGTCGATGTCGAGCGTGCCGGCCAGCACCTGCGGCTGGTTGCCGACGATCCCCACCGCGTGCCCGTCGATCCGGGCGAAGCCGGT
>DATGAX010000036.1:0-2251 GCA_035312965.1 Acidimicrobiales bacterium | reverse complement strand
CGCCGGCGCCGTCCCGTGGGAGGCGACCAGCTCGGCCCGGCAGGCCCGGCACGGGCCCCAGAAGCGCTCGTGCACCATGGCGGCGCAGCGGGGGCAGGCGAAGGGCGGGAGGGTGTCGTCGGGACTGGTCATGTCGGCTCGGATCGAGGGTACCCGGCCGGCCGGCCGAGGTCGGGGGACCCGGCGCCGGTCAGCTGAGGCCCAGGGCGGCGGAGCAGGCCGGCCACTGGTTCCAGCCCGATTGCCGCTGCAGCCGTTGCGCCGCCTGGTCCTGCATGGCGGGCGGTTCGAGGTCCGGGCGCCCGGGGTAGCCGAGGTCGCTCCACGTCTGCGGGCTGAACTGGTAGGCGCCGTAGAAGCCGTTGCCCGTATCGGCCCGGTAATTGTTGCCCGACTCGCACTCGCGCAGCTGCAGCCACACCCCCCCGGCGTTGCTCCCGGTGGACACGACCTTTGTGACTACTGCGACCAGCCCGCCGTTGACCGGGAGCCCCTGCGCGGGGGTACGGGCCCGGCTCGCGGCCTGCTCGGCTTCCAGGTGCTGGAGCTCGGCGTCGAGGGCCACCATCTGCGACTGCACAGCGGTGGCCTGCGCCAGCGCCGCCTGCCGCGCTCCGGCGGTGGCCCGGGCCGCGTCCAGGCTGGCCCGCAGCTCGGCCGCCATCGATGCCTCGGCCGCCGCCAGCTGGTCTTCGTTCGTCCGGTAGCGGTCGATGGCGTCGGTCAGGTCCCCGGCCGCCACCTGGAGGTACTCGACCCGGACGGCCGGGTCGGCTGCCACCGGTGAGCCACTCCCCGTGGCCGCCGCGCCCCCGGCGTAGCTGATGATGGCGTCGTCGCGCAGCGCCGAGGCGGTGGCCGACGCGGCGGCCCGGAGGCGGTCGATGTTGGCCCGGTCGATGGTCACCTGCTGGGCCAGGGCGGCCGCCTCGGTGCTCTGCTGCTCGTAGGCCAGGGTGAGGGTGTGGATGCGGCCTGCCTCGACGGTCAGGGTCTGGCTGAACGCCTTGGCCTGGGCCGCCGCGGCGTCGATCTGATCGGCGCCGGCCGATACGGCCGGCGCGACGGACGCGACGAGCAAGACAACGGCGACGCTGAGGCCGACCATCGTCCGCTTAGCGAGACCGTCTCCGGTGAGGGGGTGGGAGGAGCCTGCTCGCACCAGCTTGGCGATGCGTGACAAGACGGAGGTTCACCCTATTAAGCGGCCCGCCATGCCGCAAAAGGTCGACGCCGTACCGGCCACTAAGAGTGGCCGCCGGGGCCCGGGCCGTCGGCCACCCGACCCCGGCTACGGTCTGAGCCGATGAGCCCCCGCCGCCCTTACCTGGCCGCCCGCCTCCGGGGGCTGGGTACCACGGTGTTCGCCGAGATGTCGGCCCTGGCCGAGGCCACCGGGGCGATCAACCTGGGCCAGGGCTTCCCCGACACCGACGGGCCGTCGGAGGTGGCCGAGGCGGCCGTGGCGGCCATCCGCGCCGGGATCAACCAGTACCCGCCCGGGCCGGGGCGGCTCGACCTACGGCAGTCCATCGCGGCGCACCAGGAGCGCTTCTACGGCCTGTCGCCCGATCCGGATCGCGAGGTCCTGGTCACCGCGGGGGCCACCGAGGCCATCACCGCCGCGGTCCTGGCCCTGTGCGAGCCGGGGGACGAGGTCATCTGCTTCGAGCCTTTCTACGACTCCTACAGCGCGGCCATCGCCTTGGCCGGCGGGGTGCGCCGGACGGTCGGCCTCCAGCCTCCGGACTGGTCCTTCGACCCGGAGCGGTTGGCCCGGGCGGTGACGCCGCGGACCCGGCTGCTGCTGCTCAATTCCCCGCACAACCCGACCGGCAAGGTGTTCTCGGACGACGAGCTCGACGCCGTCGCAACCGTCTGCCGGAAGCACGACCTGGTCGTGCTGACCGACGAGGTGTACGAGCACCTCGTGTTCGACGGGCACCACCGGCCGTTGGCCACCCTGCCCGGCATGTGGGAGCGGACCATCACGATCTCCAGTGCGGGCAAGACGTTCTCGTTCACCGGCTGGAAGGTCGGGTGGGCCACGGGACCGGCCGAGCTGGTCAGCGCGCTGCGCACGGTCAAGCAGTTCCTCACCTACGTGAATGGGGCGCCGTTCCAACCGGCAGTGGCGGCCGGTTTGGCCCTTCCGGACAGCTACTTCGCCGGCGCCGCCTGGGCCTTGCGGGAGAAGCGGGACCGGTTGTGCGCCGGGCTGGTGGCGGCCGGCTTCGCGGTCCACGTCCCG
>DATGAX010000035.1:0-10138 GCA_035312965.1 Acidimicrobiales bacterium | reverse complement strand
CACCTTTGTCACGGCTACTGCCAGTATCGTCCAGGGTGACCGGGAACGGGTGCGCATCATCGGCGCCTTCACCGATCTCACCACCCGGGAGGGTCCGACCCGCATCAGCGCCCGTCCGCCCGACATCCCGGCTCCGGACGACTGCGAGAGCCTGCTCGACCTCACGCAGCGGGCCGGCCGGGCCGTCCCCGAGGTGATGAACCGCTTCGACCTCCGGCTTCCCCCGGACAGCCCCTGGGGCCGTCCGGGGGAGGGCGACCCGTTCGAGATCACCGGCTGGATCCGCTTCCGCGACGGCGCCCCGCCCGACTCGCTGTCGGCGGTGGCATTCGCCGACGCCTTCCCACCGACCATCCTCGGGGCGGTGGCCGGCGGCTGGGTGCCGACCATCGAGCTGACCGTCCACCTGCGGGGCCGCCCGGCGCCGGGCTGGCTGCTCGGCACGTTCCGTACCCGGGTACTGGTCGACGGCCTGCTCGAGGAGGACGGCGAGCTGTGGGACAGCGAAGGGCGGCCGGTCGCCTTGTCCCGCCAGCTGGCCATGGTGCTCAAACCGGGATGAGGTCCCGTCGGCGGGGGAGGGTGCCGCTCCCGCCGGGGTTCGGGACCATCTGGGCGTCGGTCGTCGTCGATCTCGTCGGCTTCGGGATCGTCCTGCCCATCCTCCCCATCTATGCCCGGCGGTTCCACGCCACCTCGCTGCAGGCGGCTCTCCTGCTGACGGCCTTCTCCGGCGCCGCCTTCCTGTTCTCCCCGGTGTGGGGGTGGCTCTCCGATCGGGTGGGCCGCCGGCCGGTGCTGCTCGTGTCGCTGGCGGGCACCGCCGTCGGCTCCCTGCTCACAGGGCTGGCCGGCGGCCTGCCCCTGCTCTTCGTCGGCCGCCTGGTCGACGGCGCGTCAGGGGCGAGCGTGGCCGTGGCCCAGGCGGCGGCGACCGACCTGGCCGAGCCGGCGGAGCGCAGCCGCCTCTTCGGCCTGTTGGGGGCCGCTTTCGGCATCGGCTTCGTGGCCGGGCCCGCCATCGGGTCTCTCGGCGCGCTGGGCGGGCCGCGGGTGCCCTTCTTCCTCGCCGCCGGCCTGGCCGTGGCCAACACGACCGTGGCCTGGTTCCGCCTGCCCGAGACCCGCCGGCCCGCCGGTCCGGCCACTGCGGCCGGGCCCCAGGAGCCGCGGGGCGGACGGTGGCGGGACCCGGCCGTGTCCGGCGCCGCCCCGCTGCTGGTCGTCGCCTTCGCCGCCATGACGGCGTTCAGCGGGTTCGAGGCCACCTTCTCCTTGTTCGGGCAGCGCCATCTCGGACTGGGCATCGGCTCGGCGGCCGCCGTTTTCACCGGGGTCGGCTTCGTGGTGGTCGGCGTCCAGGGCGGGGTGGTCCACAGCGTGGTGCGGCGGGTCGGGGAGGTGCCGACGCTGCGGGCCGGGCTGCTGTTCAACACGGCCGGCCTGGCGCTGCTCGGCCCGGCCCGCTCCTGGGCCCTGGCCGCTCCGGCCCTCCTGCTGCTGACCGCCGGCCAGGGCCTGGTCCAGACCACAATGGCCTCCCTGCTGGCCGGGCGGGCCCCGCCCGGCCGCCGGGGCCGGGTGCTGGGGGCCCAGCAGTCGGTTTCGGCCCTGGCCCGCATCGCCGGCCCGGCCGCCGGCGGTGCCCTCCTCGGCTCCGGCGGCTCCGCCGCCGCCTACGCCGCCGGGGCCGGGCTCACCGGCGTCGCCCTCCTCGCCCTCTTCCGGAATCGGTCGCCTTGATACTTCCCATCTGAACGGGGGTATGTTACCTTTCGGTAACTAGCCGTTCTCCATGGAAGAGAGTCAGTTCCTGATGCCCGATTTCTCCATGGCCCTCAACGAGGACCAGGTACAGCTCCAGAAGTGGGTCCACGACTTCGCCGAGAATGTCGTACGTCCCGCCGCCCACGAGTGGGACGAGCGGGAGGAGACCCCCTGGCCCATCATCCAGGAGGCGGCCCAGATCGGCCTGTACTCCCTGGATTTCGTGGCCAACATGTTCGCCGATCCGACCGGCATCTCCACCCCGTTGGTCATGGAGGAGATGGCCTGGGGTGACGCCGGCATCGGCCTGGCCATCTTCGGCACCACCCTGGGTGTGGCCGGCATCTTCGCCAACGGCACCGCGGAGCAGATCGGCGAGTGGCTGCCCCAGTGCTTCGGGACGCCTGAGAAGGTCGCCCTGGGCGCCTTCTGCGTATCGGAGCCCGACGCCGGCTCCGACGTGAGCGCCATGCGGACCCGGGCCGTCTACGACGAGGCCAAGGACGAATGGGTCATCAACGGGACCAAGACGTGGATCACCAACGGCGGGATCGCCGACATCCACGTGGTGGTCGCTTCCGTCGACCCGGACCTGAAGGGTCGGGGCCAGGCCAGCTTCGTCGTCCCGCCCGGCACGGCCGGCGTGTCGATGGGCCAGAAGTTCAAGAAGATGGGTATCCGGGCCTCCCACACGGCCGAGGTCGTCTTCGACGACGTGCGGGTCCCGGGCAGCTGCCTCCTGGGCGGCAAGGACAAGCTCGACGAGCGCCTGGCCCGGGCCCGTGAGGGCAAGACCTCCCGGGTGCAGGCCGCCATGGCCACGTTCGAGAAGACCCGGCCGGCGGTGGGTGCCCAGGCGGTCGGCATCGCTCGGGCCGCCTTCGAGTACGCCCTCGAGTACGCCAAGGAGCGCAGGCAGTTCGGCCGGGCCATCATCGAGAATCAGGCCATCGCCTTCAAGCTGGCCCAGATGCGCATGCAGACCGACGCCGCCCGCCTTCTAGTCTGGAACGCGTCGTGGCGGGGCTCGTCCGGCGCCGGCTTCGAGGCGGCCGAGGGCTCCCAGTCGAAGCTGTTCGCGGGCGAGACGGCGGTCCGGGTGACCGACGAGGCCATTCAGATCCTCGGTGGCGCCGGCTACATCCGGGAGCACCCGGTGGAGCGCTGGCACCGCGACGCCAAGATCTTCACCATCTTCGAGGGAACCAGCGAGATCCAGCACCTGGTCATCGCCCGCGCCATCTCGGGGATCCACATCCAGTAGGCCCAAACGGGGGGGGTCAGACCCTCAAGGCTGCCGCCCCACTCCTGTTGCCACCTCGTGGCCACGGCTACGGGCCGAGTCGGGAGCCAACGGCGCCGTGGCCGTGCCCGCCCCTTCCTCATGCCGCTGATGGCCTCCTCCAGAGCCTGGCGGGAGGAGTGGCGCGGCTCCCCACCCGAGTTCCCGCCGGGCCCGGCCAGTGTCCATGAGGGGCAGGTGCAGAACCGCATCGAACAGGCCGCGGGTGGCCGGCACCAGATGACCCCACCAGCCCAAGGCCAGCGCGGTGCGGGCCAAGACCGCCGGCACCGCGGCCGGCCGCGCTCCCACCATCTGGCCCAGAAGGGCGGCATCGACGAGCCGCAAAAGCTAGCTGTCGGGTGATGGTGCGCGACCCGGCGGCGGAGAGCTGCGCCCCACGATCACCTGGCCGGCCAACGCCGGGTCGAACAGGCCGTGGTCGACCACCCCCGGAACCGACTGCAGGTAGGTCGACAGAGCGCTCGCGTCGTCGAAGGGGTCCAACCAGTCGGCGATGATCCCCCCATCGGGGCTGGGCGGGGTGTCAGGCCTCACCTTGGCCGCGCCCAATCGGCGGAGGGTGGTGGCCAGGCCGAACGGCAGCAGCTCCAGCGGCACGGGGGGTCGGACGGACTCCACCAGCTTGTCGGGAGAGACGATGACGACGAAGCGGGCCGCCGCGGCGGCCACGATCTTCTCCCGGGTGTGGGCCCCGCCGCCGCCTTTGACCAGCCAGCCCGTCCCGTCCACCTGATCGGCCCCGTCGATGGCGATGTCCAGCCGGTCCAGCCGGTCGAACGGCTCCACCCGCAGGCCGGCCGCGGCGGCGTCCTCCTCGGTGCCGATCGAGGTGGCGACGCAGCGGATATCGAGGCGCCGGGCGGCCAGGGCGGGGAGCAGGTAGGCGACCGTCGAGCCGGTGCCCAGGCCCACCGCCATCCCGTCCTCGACCAGCTCGGCGGCGGATACGGCCGCGGCCCATTTCTCCTCGTCCACCCCTAGCTGAGCTTGGTGTGGGGCACTGACCGGACCGTGCCGTGCTCCTGGATCTCGCGCACCGCGGCGACCGGGTCCGGGTCGCTGAACAGGGTGCCGTCGCCGTAGTCGGAGTCCCTTCCGGTGGCGTCGGTGACCCACCACGACGCTTCCAGGGCGATCCCGCACGGGTCGGTGAAGTAGATCGACCGTATGAACCCGTGGTCGACCACGTCGGTCACCTCGCAGCCCGCCGCCTTGAGCCGGGAGCGCAGCTTGAGCAGCGCCTCCTCGTCGGGCAGGTTGAACGACAGGTGGTCGAACTGGACCGCCCGCCGGTCGGGCACCCCGGCCGGCTTGGCGAACGGTTCGAGGTCGACGCCGCGGTACTCGAAGAAGGCGATCGTGTTCTCCGGGCCGATCTCGAAGAAGTAGTGGCGGAAGGCTTCGTTGCCGAGGTGGGCGACCAGCCGGGCGCCCAGCACCCCGTGATAGAAGCGGACCGTCGCATCCATGTCGGTGGTGATCAGAGCCAGATGGTTGATCCCCCTCCAGTGCGGTTGCTCGTCCATGGCCCCATCCTAGGTACGGTGTCGCCATGACCATCGCAGTAGGCGACAAGATCCCCGACGTCAAGGTGCAGATCCCCGGAGCCAACGGGCCGGAGGGGGCCCAGACGGCCGATCTCCTGGGCTCCGGCACCGTCGTGCTGTTCGGGCTGCCCGGGGCGTTCACGCCCACGTGCAGCGACCACCACCTGCCCGGCTTCGTCGTCCGGGCCGACGACATCAAGGCCAAGGGCGTCGACGCCATCTACTGCGTGTCGGTCAACGACGCCTTCGTGATGTCGGCGTGGGGCAAGGCCAACGAGGTCGACGGCAAGGTCGGGCTCATCGCCGACGGTTCGGCCCTGTTCACGAAGGCCCTCGGGCTCGACGTGGATCTGACCGGCGGCGGCCTCGGCGTCCGCTCGAAGCGCTATGCCGCCGTCATCCGGGACGGCGTCGTGACCCACCTCGCCGTGGAGGAGACACTCGGCCTGGATGTGAGCAGCGCCGACTCGGTGCTCGCCGCCCTGTAGCGCCACGCGCCCGGGCGTCAGTCCCGGGGCGTCAGCAGGTAGGTGGAGGAGGCCTTGGCCAGAAGGGCGCCGGAGGCGTCGGTGACCTCGGCCTCCACGAAGCTGACCCTTTGTCCGCCTCCTATGACCCGAGCCGTGCAGGTCAACGGCTCGCCGACGGGCGCGCCCTTGAGGAAGCTGATCTTGAGCTCGGTGTTGGCCGTCCAGGCCTTGCGGCCCTGCAGGTTGGTGACGGTGGCGGCGGCCATGGCGGAGTCGGCGAAGGCGGCCACGAAGCCGCCCTGCATCACGCCCACCGGGTTGGCGAACTGCTCGCTCGGCGTCATGCGCCACACCGTCACCCCGGGCACGGACTTGTCGATACAGGTCATCCCGAGGGTCAGGTCGCAGTTGGGCGGGACCCGGGGCCGCGCCGCCACTAGCGCTCACCCCGGGGCAGGGCTCGCAGGCCGGCCCACACGAGGTCGGCCAAACGCTCCGCCATCTCTTCGGCGTGGTCCGGGTCCATCTCGCCGGGGTGGGTCGCCACCCAGCGCCGGCCGGCCACCTCACCCAGACCGACGATGGCGTGGCCGAGCAGATCGCGGTGTTCATCGTCTATGTCCGCTTCGATCATCATGGCGATCACCGCCGCGATGCCCTCCTCGAGCCGGCGTACGGTCTCGGCGAACTCGTCGGCCAGGCGGGCCCCGCTGCCGAACAGCAACTGGAAGGCGCTCGTCCGTCGGCACGCGAACTCGAAGTAGGCCCGGAACCCGGCCCGCACCTGCTGATAAGGGTCGGTTTGCGCCGCCGCTCGAGTTTCCACGTCGCGCAGTAGATCCCGACCCTCCGATTCGAGCAATTCGAGGAACAGCTCCTGCTTCGAGTGGAAATGCTGGTACAGCACCGGTTTCGTCACCCCGGCGGCTTCGGCGATTTCCTCCATCGAAGTCTCGTGATATCCGCCGGAAGCGAAGCAGCCCAGGGCCACGTCCAGCAGCTGGAGCCGGCGGGCGGCGGCCGGCATCCGCTGGCGGGCCTCGCTTATCCGGGCTTCCGTCACCGGGACATCTTTCCAGACCGGCGGCGGTGCGCCCGTTCCGCCCGTTATGACCCGGCGCCCGGCGGGAAGGAATATCCCTGTTCTCAGAATGCGGGATTGAGGACTTCTTCGGCGATCTTCCAAAAGCAGGAACCCGGGACGCGGATACCGAAAACATTCAACGTGAGGCCGCCCAATCAGTCGCCCGCCAAGGTGACGAGCCGACCCCCTGAGCCGCTACGGCCGATCCCGGCCCACCGGCCCGGTACCAGCCTCCTCGCGGCCAAGGTCCGCCGCCGGCGGCACCGCCTGGTCCCGCCCGCCGGGCGCTGACCCTCAGCCGGACCCTGACCCTCGGCCGGCCCCTGACCCTCGGCCGGCTCGCGGCAGGCTCCATCCCGCCGAGGCGATGAGCTCGGCCAGGCGCCCCGGCAGGTCGGCGATGTCGAGGTGGCGCCGCACCACTTCCCGGTTGGATTCGATCAGCGCGCCATCCGGATGGCGCAGCCAGGCGCCCAGATCGCCCGGCCGGCCGGCGTCGAACCACCGGAAGCCCAACCGGCGCAGCTCGCCCGCCACCGGGTAGGTCCCCACCGCGGCGGGCCGGCCGTGCACCGCCGCCTCGACCGGGGGGTTACCGAAGCCCTCCCGCTCGGAGGGGAAAACGACGGCGTCGCACGCTGCGTAGGCATGCTCGACGCCGTCCCATCCGCTCATCGGCGCCACCGGGCCCCGCCGCACCGGTATGGACGCCCGTTGGAGGATGGCCTCCAACTCGGGGCCGAACCCCTCTTCGGCCGGTCCCAGCAGCCAGTAGATGCCGCCCAGCTCCTCGGCGAGGGCCAGACCGAGATCGACCCGTTTGCGGGCGATGGCCCGGGTGGGCTGCAATATCACGACGTCGCGGGATTCGACTCCCAGAGCGGCGCGCGTCGACTGGCGGTCGCCGGCCGGGGCGTCGGGGTCGAAGCAGTTGCGGATCACCTGGGCGGTGACGCCGCGGGCGGCCAGTTCCAGAGCGGAGTGCTCGTTGATGGTCGTATGACGCCACGCCGGGTCGTCCGGCGGGGGCGGTTCGGATCGGAAACGCTCCCGCTGCCAGGGCAGGTCGTGGTGGCGCATGATGGCGGGCCGGCCCCGCAGTGCGGCGGCCACCGCGTCGCGGGCGGCCGGGTTGAGGGGGAGGGAGCACAGGTTCTCGACCACGACCACGTCGGCCCCGGACAGAGCGGCGTGCAGTCCCTCCAGGTCGACCGGGCCGGCCTCCCGACCGGTGAGCCAGGCCCCGGCGTCCAGGCCCTCGACGAGAACGTCGACCGGTCCCGATCCGGCCACGGTGCGCACCCCGTAGCCGAGTTGGCGCAGCGCATCGGCCCACTTGGCCGCCTCCACCGATACGCCGTCGGCGCCCCCCAGGCGGAAGGAGAGCGAGACGGCGACCGGAGACAGGTCGCCGGCCGGCGTCGTCACGGGGCGGGGGCGCGCCCGGCGACGAGTCTCTGCCGACCGGGCCGGCGGCCGCGCCGGCCCCGTCGCCCCGGAGAGCCGGCCCCGGCGCCCTGGGCCGCGGCGGCGAAGGCGGCGGCCGCCACCCCCAGGTCGGTCAGCAGGTCCCCGGGCGAAACCGTCTCGCCGACAGGGGACAGGCGCACGGTGTCGGCCAGGCCGGGCAGGTGGTCCCGGCTGCTCAGCCCGTGGTGATGGCCGGCGGCGGGCACGCCCGGCGCCAGGCCGACCACCGGCATGCCGGCGTCGGCGGTCATGACGGCCAGGTTGGCCGCCACGCCGGCGGCGACGAGGACCAGGCCGGGGTGGCGGCGGTTGGCGGCGGCGAAGACGACCACGGCGGCGTACCCGCACAGGGTGAGCGCCAGTCCGGCCCGGCCCGGTGTCCCCCGGCCGGCCAGGAGAAGTACCGCACCGGCGACCAGGACGGCCCAGGCCCGCCACCGCGGACCGGTCCGAGGCCGGGCCCGGCCCGCCGCCCCGCCCGCACGCAGCCCCGCGATCAGGCCGGCACGGAGCCGCGCGACCAGGCCGACAAGGAGCCCCGCGACCAGGGCCGAAGCGGTCAGGATCACCGGGATCGAAGCTAACGCGGGTTGGCGCCCCGGATGGCGACCGCACCGGCCCCGTAACTACCGTTGGGGCGGTCTGATGGACCAGGTGATCCGTTTTCGCTCCGCGGTGGCGCTGGCCGGCCGCTTCCCCGTCCTGGCCGGCATCGACGTCGATGTCGCGCTCGGGGACGTGGTGCTGGTGCGCGGCGCCAATGGGGCGGGCAAGACCAGCCTCCTGCGGGCCTGCGCCGGCCTTCTGCGGGTCGTGGCCGGCGAGGCGACGGTGCTGGGCTGCGACCTGGTGGCGGACCAGCGGGCGGTGCGGCGCCGCGTCGGCCTGCTCGGCCATCAGACCGGCCTCTACGAGGAGATGACCCCGGCCGAGAACCTGCGCTTCGCCCTGCGAGCCGCCCGCCGCCCGCCCGCCGCGGCCGGCCCGGCCCTGGAGATACTCGGCATCACCGGCCGCCTGGCCACCACCCCCGTCGGGTCCCTCTCGGCTGGTCAACGGCGCCGCGTCGCCATCGCCAGCCTGGTCTCCCGCGACCCGGAGCTGTGGCTCCTGGACGAACCGCACGCCGGGCTGGACGCCGACCATCGCGATGTCCTGGACCGCCTCATCGAAGGGGCGGCGGCCCGGGGCCGGACGGTCGTGATGGCGTCCCACGAGACGGAGCGGGTGGCCCCTCTGGCCCGCCGGACCGTCACCCTCTCGGGCGGCGCCGTCGACGCCTCCGCCGAGGGGGCGCGAGGCGGAACGGTTGCGGTGGCCGCCACGGACGCGGTGGTGACCGGTGTGGCGTGACGCCGCCCTCGTCGGAGGCAAGGATCTCCGGGTCGAGTGGCACAGCCGGGTCGCGGCCATGCAGGTGGCCCCGTACGCCGTGGTGGTGTTGCTGCTCTTCGGCTTCGCCTTCGACCAGGATCACGCCCTGCTGACGCAGGCCGCACCGGGCCTGTTCTGGGTGGCCGTGCTGCTGTCGTCCCTCCTGGCCGTGCAGCGCAGCTACGCCATCGAGTCCTCGGACGGCGCCCGCGACGGGCTGCGCCTGACCGGGCTCGACCCCGCCGGCATCTTCCTGGGCAAGGCGGCGGCCGTCGCCGCCCAGCTCCTGCTCCTGGAGGTCCTCCTGGGCTTCGGCGTCGTCGTCCTGTTCGGCACCCGGCTGCACGACCCGGCTCTCCTCGTCGTGAGCGCACTGGCCGCCACCGTCGGCCTGGCCGCGGCGGGCACCGTGTACGGGATGGTGGCATCGGGGCTGCGCGTCCGGGAAACGCTGCTGCCCATGCTCATCCTGCCCGTCGTCGCCCCGGTCCTCCTCGGGGCCACGCAGTGCTGGATGGCCGCCCTCGGCTCAGCCCGGACGGACGGCTGGAAGTGGCTGTCGCTGCTGGCCGCCTTCGGGGCGATATACACAGCTTTGGGAGTCGTGTCATTCTCGACCCTCGTGGAGGAGACATGACCGCCGTATCCGGGCCCCGGCTCAGGACCGCACCGGCCGCCCGTGGCACCGGCAACGGGGTGACGCGATGGCTCGGCCTTCTCGCCCTCGTCACTGTGGCGGTGACGGCCTGGTTGGGACTCTCCTACACCCCGCCGGACGCCACCCAGGGCCAGCTGGTGCGCCTCATCTACATCCACCCGGCCGCCGCCACCTCCTGCTACGTCGGCTTCGGTCTGTGCGCGCTGGCCAGTGTGGCCTACCTGTGGCCCCGCACCCGCAGCCGCCGCTGGGACCGCCTCGCCGCGGCGTCCGCCGAGGTCGGCCTTCTCTTCTGCGTCATCACGCTGGCCACCGGCTCCATCTGGGGCCGGGGCTCGTGGGGCGTCTGGTGGACGTGGGACGCCCGGCTGACGCTGACCGCGCTTCTGTGCGCGCTCTTCATCGGCTACGTGGCGGTGCGCCGTACCGGCGGCGACCCCGAGGTGCGGGCCAAGCGGTCCG
>DATGAX010000034.1:0-2697 GCA_035312965.1 Acidimicrobiales bacterium | reverse complement strand
CGGCTCGACCAGCGTCAAGCTCCGCCTGGTCGAACCGGACGGGACCGTCAGCCGGAGCCGGGACCTCGAAGGCGGGACCGGCACGACCGGCACGGCCGAGGGGCGGTCCGGCGGCCTGGCGGATGCCGCCCGGTCGTTGCTCGAGGCGGGCGGCCCCGTCGATGCCGTGGGCCACCGGGTGGTGCACGGCGGTGCCGACTTCACCGCGCCGACCGTCGTCGACGGCCGGGTACGCGCCCGGCTCGAGGCCGTGAGCGAGCTGGCCCCCCTTCACAACCCGCCCGCCCTGCGGGCCATCGACGCCCTCGGGACGGTGGCGCCCGGCGTACCGGCGGTGGCCTGCTTCGACACCGCATTCCACGCCGGGCTGCCGGACGAGGCCCGGACCTACGCCCTGCCCGCGGAGTGGGTGGAGCGGTGGGGGATCCGCCGCTACGGCTTCCACGGCCTGTCGTGCGAGTGGTCGCTCCGGCGGGCCGCCGCCCTCGTTGGTCGCCCCGCCCGCGAGCTGCGCCTGGCCGTGTGCCATCTCGGCGGCGGAGCCTCGGTCACCGCCATCGCCGGCGGCCGGTCGGTCGACACGACGATGGGGTTCACGCCGGCCGAGGGGTTGGTCATGGCCACCCGACCCGGCGACGTCGATCCGGGCGCCCTGGCGTGGATGGCGGAGCAGGGCCTGGCCGCCTCCGAGCTGGTGGAAGGGCTCGAGCACCGCTCGGGGCTGCTGGGCCTGACCGGCGGGGCCACCGGCGACATGCGGCAGCTGCTGGAGGCGGCCGCGGTCGACGGCTCGGGCGGGGGCGTGGCCCAGCGGGCGGTGGCGGTGTACGTCCACCGGTTGCGGGGCAAGATCGCGTCGATGGCCGCGGCCACGGGAGGGCTGGACGTCCTGGTCTTCACCGGCGGGGTGGGCGAGCACGCCCCCTCCATCCGGGCCGCGGCGTGCTCGGGGCTGGCCTGGATGGGAGTGGCCGTCGACGAGGAGCGCAACGCATCCGGTCCCGCTCCTGGCGGAGACGGCGACATCACCGCCGCCGGTGCCGCCGTGCGCACCCTTGTCGTCACCGCCCGCGAGGAGCTGGTCGTCGCCGCCCACTGCCGGGCCGCGCTGGCGCGGAGCTAGTGCTGGGGCGGAGCCAGGTGCTGGCCCTCAGCCTTTGCCGTCGAGCAGCTGCCGGGCGTGGTCCGGCACGATGCTCTGGGGCCGCTGCAGCGGCCGGGCCGGCGGACGGGCTCCGCTGCTGCCGGTCCCCTTCCCCTTGCCCGACCCCAGCGACGGCAGCTTGACCGCCGGTACGGGAACCCGGTCGTAGGGGATTATCCCGAGCAGGTGGGCGATGCAATTGATGCGGGCCAGGTGCTTGTCGTCGCCCGGCACCACCCACCAGGGCGAGTCGGGCAGATCGCAGTGGGCGAACATCTCGTCCTTGGCGTGGGAGTAGTCGTCCCAGCGGGCCCGTCCCTCGATGTCGATGGGGCTCAGCTTCCACCGCTTCAGCGGGTCCTTGGCCCGTTCCTGGAAGCGCCGCTCCTGCTCCTCCCGGCTGACCGAGAACCAGTACTTGGCCAGGAGGATGCCGTCGTCGATGAGCATCCGCTCGAAGGCGGGGCACTGCCGGAAGAACCGTTCGACATCGGCCTCGGAGGAGAAGCCCATGACCCGCTCGACGCCGGCCCGGTTGTACCAGCTGCGGTCGAAGATGACGATCTCCCCCGCCGCCGGCAGGTGCTGGATGTAACGCTGGAAGTACCACTCCGTGCTCTCCCGGTCCGACGGGGCGGGCAGGGCGGCCACCCGGCACCACCGGGGGTTGAGGTACTCGGTGACCCGCTTGATGACCCCGCCCTTTCCCGCCGCGTCGCGCCCTTCCACCACGATCACGATGCGTTGCTTCTGCTCCCGCACCCACTGCTGCAGGATCACCAGCTCCCGCTGCAGGCGGAGGAGCTCGGCGTCAAGGGCGTCTCGGTCACTTCGGGCCATGACACCACGATCCCAACCGCGGTCGCCTCTCACAAGTGGGGACCCGTGGCAGGACGTCTTCCGCCCCCCCGGCCATCGGTCCACGTTCCGCTTCAACGGTGGGCTGGTGGAGCTTCGGTTAGAAATCACCGCCGCCTGACCCGCCGGCCACCGGGCGGTCAAGGAGCGAGGCCTTTTGTCCGAATGAGAATGTGCAGCTATGGCGATCGGTGAGGCGTTCGAGCCAGTTCTGGCCGCGGCTCAGACGGGAGCCGAGTGGGGCTTCGGCCGGCTCTACGCGGAGTACAACCCCCGCTTGGAGCGCTACTTCGCCGCCCGCACCCCCCGGATGGCCGAGGACCTTGCCGCCGACACCTGGCTCGGGGCGGCCCGCGCCCTGCGGGAATTCCAGGGCGACGAGGGGCGATTCCGTTCTTGGCTCTTCACCATCGCCCACCGCCGGCTGGCCGACCACTGGGAGGACCTCCGGCGCCGCCCCGCCGACCCGGCCGGAGCGGGCCCCGAGGACGACCCGGTCGCCGCCGACGACACCGAGGGCGCCGTGCTCGATGCCCTGTCGGCGCAGGCCGCGGCGGCCCGCATCGCCGCCGCCCTCAGCGGCGACCAGGCCGAGGTGGTGCTGCTGCGGCTGCTCGGCGACCTCGACGTGGATCAGGTCGCCGAGGTCCTGGGCAAGCGCCCGGGGACGATCCGGGTCCTCCAGCACCGGGCCC
>DATGAX010000033.1:0-10310 GCA_035312965.1 Acidimicrobiales bacterium | reverse complement strand
GGCCAGCGTGGCGTCGGCATGCAGGTGCCGACCAACTTCGAGCCCCAGGCGCCCCAGCTGTTCTGGATGTGGGCCCCGATCCACTTCGACCGGTGGTGCACCCATCTGGCCCTGTTCGAGTACGCCGACGGCCGGCGCTGGTTGGAAGAGGGGCTCATCGTCCCGGTGCTGGAGGATGGTGGCGCGACGTGGGGTCGGGACCCGGGACTCGATCATCTCGGTGACATCCGCTACGAGATCGCCTGGCAGCCGGGGACGCGCGTGGCCCGGGCCGCCAGCCTGGACTTCGTGTCCTCCACCCGGAAGGCGGTGCGCATCGAGCTGGAGCCGCTGCACACGTTCCGGATGCGAGGAATCGGCTACACCCACCCCGAATGGGGTCATGGTTCACTGCATGGCGAGCTGGCCGTGGGCGGCGAGGAGTTCGCCGTCGCCGACTTCGACCCGCTCGACCCGACCGGCATCCACGTCCAATCCGTCTGCCGGGCCCGGATGGGCGAGGACACCGGCATCGGCGTGCTGGAGCAGCTGTGCTTCGGTGACCACGAGCCGACCGGCCTCACGGGTTTCGTCGACCCCCCGATCCGGTAGGGTCGGCGCCCGACAGGGAGGGATGGAGTGGTGGGCGAGCTTTCGGCGGTTCGTGTCCTTGACCTCTCCGACTCCATCGCCGGCGCCTACTGCTCGAAGCTGCTGGGCGACGCCGGCGCCGCGGTGGTGGTGGCCGAGTCGCCGGGCGGCTCCGACTTACGGAGGTGGTCGTGCGCCGGCCCGGGGTCGGTCGACACCGGTGCCCTCTTCTCCTACCTGCACTCCGGGCACCGCGCCGTCGTCGCCGATCCCGTCGTCGCGTCCCGCCTGGCCCGGGCCGCCGACGTGGTGATCACCGATCTCGGTCGACCGGCGGGGGCCCGGTTCGGACCGACCGACCTGGCCGCCGCCGATGCCGCGTTGGTCGTCGCCAGCATCACCCCCTACGGGTTGGCCGGACCCTACGCCGGCCGGCCGGGATCGGAGCTGACCGTGCAGGCCGACTCGGGGGCGCTGGCCATCCGCGGTCACGTCAGCCGCCCGCCGGTGCAGGCCGGGGGCCAGTCGACCGAGTGGCTGGCCGGGGCTTACGCCGCGGTGGGGGCGGTGGCCGCCCTGCGGAGGCGGGATCGCGACGGCACGGGCGGCGTGGTCGACGTCTCCTGGGCGGAGGTCGCCAGCCTTTCCTGCACGCTGTTCGCCGATCTCTCGGATTCGATCGGCGGTCGGGCCGACGTGAGCGGCCGGCCGGCGCGTGCCTTCGAGACGCCTTCGATCGAGCCGACCCGCGACGGGTACGTCGGCTTCAACACCAACACCGCTCAGCAGTTCGCCGACTTCCTGGTGCTGATCGGGCGCCCGGAGCTGGCCGACGAGGATCCCGCCTGGTCCAACCTTGGAACGCGGATACAGCGGTGGGACGAGTGGAACGGCATCGTGCACGCGTGGACCGAGGCTCACACCACCGCTGAGATCGTCGAGACGGCGGCATCCCTTCGGATCCCGGTGGCGCCGGTGACCGACGCCGAGGGAGTGCTGGAGGTCGAGCAGTTCGTCGCCCGCGCCGTCTTCCAGCCACACTCGTCCGGGCGGTACCGGTACCCCCGCCGGCCCTGGCGCATCGACGGGGAGGAGCCTCCTCCGGCCGGCCCGGTGCCCGCCGCCGGCGGGAGCCCGCCCGAGTGGCCGCCCCGGTCCCGCCCTGCAGGGCGCGGGCTGGCCGCCGAGGCCGCCCCCTGGCCCTGCGCCGGCCTCACAGTCGTCGACCTCACGACCTGGTGGGCCGGGCCCGCCGCCAGCGGCCTCCTGGCCGCGCTCGGCGCGGAGGTCGTCCACATCGAGTCGACTTCCCACCCCGACGGCATGCGCATGACCGGCGGCGTCTTTGCACCCCGCGAGGCGTGGTGGGAGCTGAGTGCCTTCTTCCTCTCCGTCAACGTCAACAAAGCGGATCTGACGCTCGACCTCACCCGGCCGGAGGGCCGGGAGGTGCTGCTCGACCTGGTGGCCGGGGCCGACGTGGTCATGGAGAACTTCAGCCCCCGCGTCATCGAGCGGTTCGACCTCGGCTGGGACGTCATCCACGCCGTCAACCCCAGAGCGGTGATGGTGCGGATGCCGGCGTTCGGGCTGGACGGGCCGTGGCGGGACCGTCCCGGATTCGCCCAGACGATGGAACAGGTGGCCGGCCTGGCCTGGATGACCGGTCATCCCGACGACCAGCCCCGCATCCAGCGGGGACCGTGCGATCCCAACGCCGGTATGCATGCCGCTCTGGCCACGCTGCTGGCGGTGCATCGGCGGGACCGCACCGGGACCGGTTGCTTCGTCGAGGTGCCGATGGTCGAGGCGGCGCTGGCCATCGCCGCCGAGCCGGTCCTCGAGTGGACGGCGTACAGCCGACGTCTGGGGCGTACCGGCAACCGCAGCCCCCGGGCCTGCCCCCAGGGGGTCTACCCCTGCGCGGGGGAGGAGAAGTGGCTGGCGTTGTCGGTGCTCGACGACTTTCAATGGTCGGCGTTGGTGACCGCGCTCGGCGAGCCGGTGTGGGCCAAGGACCCCGACCTGGCCACGTGGTCCGGCCGCCGGGCGCGCCAGGACGAGGTGGACGCCGGGCTGGCCGCCTGGGCCCTCGGCCGGCCGCTCGAGGAAGCCGTGTCCGCCCTGGTCGCCCACGGCGTGCCCGCCGCTCCGGCCCGCGACCCCCGGCGGGCGTCCGAGCACCCGCAGTTCCAGGCCCGCCGCTACTACGAGACTGTCGACCATCCGGCGGCGGGCCGCCACGCCACACCGACCCAACCGTTCCGCCTGTCGGGGATCGAAGGTTGGGTCCGCCGACCGGCACCGCTCCTCGGCGAGGACAACTCCGCCGTCCTCGCCCGCCTCGGTCGGAGCCCCGAGGAGGCGGCGCGACTGGAGGCGGCCGGGGTCATCGGCACCCGGCCCAAGGGGCTGTGAGCCCACCGGAAGGAGGCACCGCATGACCGACCTGTTCGACCGCCACCGGGTCATCGACGTCGACACCCACCTCACCGAACCGCCCGACGTATGGACGGCGCGGCTGCCGGCCGCCATGCACGACCGCGTACCGCACATAGAACGGGTCGACGGCAGGGACACCTGGGTGGCGGGGGGAGTCCGGCTGGGGGCGCCCGGCTTCTACTCGATGGCCGGCTGGCCGGGCGTGATGCCCGTCTCCATACCGGACACCTTCGACGACATCGAACCGGCCATGTACGACCCCGCCGCCCGCATCCGGTTCCTCGACTCGGAGGGCATAGAGGCCCAGGTGCTGTACCCCAACGTGGGCGGGTTCGGCAACGGCTCCTTCCTGCGCCTCGGCGACCGCGACCTGGCGGCGGCGTGCGTCCGGGCTTACAACGACTTCCTCACCGACTGGACGTCGGCCGCCCCGGACCGACTGGTCGCGGTGACGGCGCTGCCCTTCTGGGACATCGACCTGGCCCTGGCCGAGCTGGCCCGCAACCGCGACCGCGGTCACCGTGCCGTCAACTTCTGCAATCAGCCGCAGGACTACGGCCAGCCGCCGCTCGCCGCCCGGCACTGGGATCCCATCTGGGCCGCGGCGCAGGAGGCGGGGGTGTCGATCAGCTTCCACGTGGGCGGGGGCTCGATGGGCACCCAGCTCGACGACACCGCCGGGCTGGGCTGGATGACCAACTTCGCCCGGGTGTCGTCGCTGATCTTCATGGACAACATGAGGTGCCTGGCCGAGCTGATCTTCGGCGGCGTCTGCCACCGGTTCCCGGACCTCCAGTTCGTGTCCGTCGAGTCAGGGGTCGGTTGGATCCCGGCCGCCCTCGAGACCTTCGACTGGCAGTGGCGCGGCGGGGGCGTCCTGGACGAGCACCCCGAGTACGACCTTCTCCCGAGCGAGTACTTCCGCCGGCAGATCCATGGCTGCTTCTGGTTCGAGGGCCAGAGCGCGCTGGACGCCATCCGCGCCTACCCCGACAACATCCTCTTCGAGTCCGACTACCCCCACCCCACGTGCCAGCACCCGGGGCCGCGCTCGCCGGGCCGGCGCCCCCGCGAGTATGCCAGCGAGCTCCTGTCCGGTCTGCCGGACGAGGTGGTGGCCAAGGTCCTCCACGACAACGCGGCCGCCGTGTACGGCCTCAAATGACCTCCCCCGGCGCCTCCCCGGCGGCCGAGGCCGCGGCCTGGCTGCGCGATCACTGGCGTCCCGACCGGCCGCGGACGGAGTGGCTGCAGATGGTCGTGGATGCCGGTTGGGCCGTCCCCGGCTGGCCCCGGGAGTGGTACGGCCGGGGCCTGCAGCCTGACGAGTCCAAGGCGGTGGCGGCCGAATTCCGCCGCGCCGGGGCGCCCGGATCGGGGCAGGACACGCACAATCTCTGGGCCAACACGCTTCTCGCCTACGGGACCGACGCCCTCAAGGCGCGCCTGCTCCGGCCGCTGCTGCTCGACGAAGTCGCCATGTGCCTGCTCTACTCCGAGCCCGGGGCCGGTTCGGATCTGGCCGCACTGCAGACCAGGGCGGACCGCGACGGCGACGAGTACGTCGTCACGGGCCAGAAGGTGTGGACCTCGGGGGCCCGCAAGGCGGACTACGGGATGCTCGTGGCCCGCACCGACTGGGACGTCCCCAAGCACCGGGGCATCTCTTTCTTCTTCTTCCCGATGCGCCAGGCGGGCGTGGAGATCCGGCCCATCCGCCAGATCACGGGCGAGTCGATGTTCAACGCGGTGTTCATCGACGGGGCCCGGGTGCCGGCCGAGAATCGGTTGGGTGCCGAGAACGAAGGCTGGCGGGTGTTGCAGACGGCGTTGGCCTACGAGCGATCTCTGATGGGCGATCTGGCCCGCGGCCCCCGCGACCCGAAGCGTTCGGCCGCCGAGGCGGAGGAAGCGGGCCCCATGGGCGGGGGCGGGGTGGGCGGCTCCGAGGTCGACCTGGCCGCTCTGGCCCGGTCGGTCGGCCGGTGGGGCGAACCGCTGATCCGCCAGGCCGTGATGCAGGTCCACATCCTGCGCCAGGTCAACCGGTGGAACGGAGTCAGGGCCAAGGCCCAGCTGGAGCAGGGAACGGCGTCCCCCGTGCTGTCACTGGGCAAGTTGGCCATGTCGCGCATCCTGCACGAGGGCGCCCGGGTGCAGAGGCTGATCGTGGGGGCCGAGGCGATGCTGGACGGCCCGGACCACCCCGAGGGCGACGCGGCCAACTTCCTCTCGCTGAACGCCTACTTCACGTCGATCGGCGGGGGGACGGACCAGATCCAGCGCAACATCATCGGCGAGCGGGTGCTGGGCCTGCCGAGGGAGCCCGAGGTCGATCGCGACATCCCCTTCCGCCAGGTCCGCCGCTCCCCCTGACGCCGGGCTGAAGTCAGGCCAGGAACTCGATGGCCCCGAGGTCGACCACCTGGGCCGCCGCCCCGTTCGCCATCGTCATGAACATCTCGTCGCCGCGCTCGGTCCGCCCCACCGCCACGGACGCGAACACCGCCATGAAGAAGCCGCTGAAGCTGTGCCGGCGGTAGTCGGACCAGCAGTGGTCGAAGTCGTAGTCGCCGATGTCGTAGGCCGAGAGCCGCCCGTAGTAGCGGGCCAGCAGGTCGCGCTCCACCTTCCGCCGCTGCTCCGGCGGCATGGCCGCGCTCAGGAAGTAGGCCACGTCGGCCGGCCCGGCGTTGAGCTGGACGGTCTGCCAGTCGACGACGGTCAGTGGGCGGGCCCCCGCCGGGTCGGCGAAGAGCATGTTGTCTAGGCGGAAGTCGGTGTGGCACACCGTCAGCGGCGAGGCGCCCGGGTCGGCCCAGGTCCGGGCCGCCGCCAATCGGCTGCCGACCTCGACCGACTCCTCGGACAGGGCGTCGCGGTAGCGCTCCAGGAACGTCGGCCAGACCAGCGCGAGGACGGTTCCCGGGTCGAAGGCGTTGGCCTTCTTGGCCGCCAGCCACGGCACCTCGAGCAAACGCGGATCGCCCCACCGGGGCCCGTGCAGCTTGGCCGCCTCGTCCATCGCCAGCTCCGCCTCGGCCGTGCCGCAACCGGCGAGCTGGTCCCCCGCTTGGGCTTGCACGTCTTCGAGCACCAGAACGACGTTGGCCGTGCCCGGCTCGACGGCCGCGAACCAGCAGTGGGGGCGGTACACGTCGACGGTGGCGGCCAGATCCCGGTAGAACGCCACCTCGGTCTCGTACGTGAGCGTCTGGATCCCTATGGCCCGGCTGTCCTCGGACCGAGACGCGAACTTGAGCACGACGGAGTCCGGGGCCGGGCCTGACCGGTCGTACGTGATGCGGTAGCGGATGTTGCAGCCGACCTGGCCGGTGCCGATCGGGGTGGCGTCGACGCCCGTGATCTGCTGATCGCCGGTGGCGCCGGCGGACGTCAGGACGTCCTGCAACCACTGCCCGTCGACCTGCTCCGGATCCCAGACTGCTCGCACGGCGCCCGCTACTCGATCGGGACCACGGGCCGGGCGGCCTGGTCCAGCTGGTGCAGGTACTCGCTGATGCCGTAGCCGGTCTGGCCGCCGTAGGTCCAGCGGGCCAGACCTTCGTTGACGATCGTGGTACCGGCCTTGACGCCGCGGCCCCCCGGCTCCACCCTGAGCATGTCGCCCTGCAGCTCGTGGCGGTCGCCTTCCTTGTCCACTGCCACGACCCGGTTCGCCCGGTGGGTCACGCCGTCGTCCTCCAGCTCCGTCTTGAGCTGCCACTCGACGATCGACCGCAACGATCCGTCCAGCCAGGCCCAGCCCCGGTGGAGGTCGCCGGCATCGGTCCCGATGCGGATCCCGCCGAAGTGCGTCGTGTCACCGATGTTGACCGAGAACCACCTCCACATCGTCGGTGCTCCCCATCGGCGCGGGCCCCAGGACTTGTCCCGGTTGCCCCTCGTCTCGTTGCTCAGCTGCACGGCCCGGTCGCCGACCGTGATCGACCCCGACCACCGGCCGGCCTGCTCGAGATGGCCCTTGCCGACCATCTGGCGGGTGCTCTGCGTGGCCCCCGCCCCGGACCCGCCCTCCCCATCGGCGCCGATCAGCGGCGTCAAGGCATCGAAGCGCACGTCGACGGACAGGTGGCCCGCCTTGGTGTCACCGTCGGCGGTGATGCGCCAGGCCCGCCCCGCCTCGATCATCCGGTACCGCACCGGGCCGACGTCCAGGTCCGTGTCGATCATCTCCCGCTGCTCCCGGACGTGACCGGTGCGGGCCAGCCCGCCTCCCGGCACCCACACGTGGAGCCCGACGTCGACGGTCCCCTCCAGCGGCCGGACCCCGACACGCGTGAAGAAGCCGCAGTCGTTGGCCGGGTCGTAACAGTTGAAGTAGTAGGACTCGGACCAGGCGGAGTCCGTCTCCACCGGGTGGGCCAGGTCGTGGCTGGGATCGAGCACCGGGCTCATGCGGTCACCTCTCGGTAGGGGCGGGGGCGGGCTGGGCGTGGAGGGCGGCCAGGGCCAGGTCGGTGAGCAGCCGGGCGGCCCGGCTCCGAGCCGCCGGGCGGGACCGGCGGACGAACACCTGGAGGCAGTAGCGGTCGATCATGGAGGTGACGGCCCGGGCCGTCTCCACCGGGTCGGGCCCCGGGTCGAGCAGGCCGATGGTGGCTCCGGTCTCGAACGCCTCGGCGAAGACCTGGACGAACAGATCGGTCAGGTCGGCCCGCAGGTCGGCCAGCGCCGGCTCCACCAGGCTGACCTCTTCCCAGACCCGCTGGAAACGGGCGGTGCGGGCGTACATCTCCACGTACTGCCCGATGATGGCGGCCAGACCGTCGATTCCGTCGTGGGGATCCCACGTCCGGATCTGCCTGAGAGACCAGAGGGTCCACTCCCCGACAGTGGCGGAGATGATCTCCTCCTTGCCGCGGAAGTACTGGTACACGGTGCCGACGGCCACGCCGGCCCGCTCGGATATGGCGGCCATGCTGGCCCCGCTCCAGCCCGTCTCGGTGAACACCTCGCCGGCCGCCTTGAGGATGGCCCGCCGGGTGCGCCGGCCGCGGTTGCCCAGGGGCCGTTCGTCGCCCCGCTCGAAGCGGGTGTCATGGCTGGCCGTGACCGAAGCGGCGCTGCGCCGGAGATCCTCGGCCATGGCGTCGACGGTCCGCATCGCCAGGACGATACCTGAAGAGTGGTTCATGTTGTACGGTCGGCCCGTGGGGAGGCCGGGGGCGACGGGCATCGCGACCGCCTCGCTGTTCGCTTCCCTGGCTGCCGTGCTGGCCACCTCGGCTGTCGCCACCGCGTGCTCACCGGCCTCGCCGTCGCCGGCCGCCCATGCCGCGGCAGTGGCGGCCTGGGACGCCGGGGCCGCTTCGGCCCTCGAATCCTTCGGCCGGCAGATCCCGGTCATGGCGCACCAGGAGCAGCAGTGGGAGGCGGGCGGCCTGTCCACTGCCGCCTTCACCACGGCGCTGGGCCGGTCCGAGTCGGTCATCGATGAGGCCGCCGTCGCCGTGCGCGGGCTGCCCCCCTACCCGGGCCAACCCGACGTCGACCGCTTGTACGCCGCGTCCGTGCAGCTGTACCAGCAGGTGCCCCGCCTGCAAGCCGCCGCGCCCGGGCTCGGAGCCGGCCTGCTGCGCACGCAGGTGGTACTGCTGTCGGACCGGGTGCGGGAGCTGGCCGACCGGACCTTCGACCAGGGCCGGGTGCTGACCGACCAGGGGCTGGTGCCGGCGGGGGTCCCGGCCGGCACCAAGCTGCAACTTCCTCTGGAGGTGCCGGACTGGGTGGCCGAGGGCCTGGCCCCCGGGCCGCCGCTCGCGGCCGCGCCTCCCCCTCCGGCCGCGCCGTTCCCGCCGCTGCGGCAGGGGAACCGGCCGACCGAGAGCTCCTCGGCGTGGGCCAAGGCGGTCGCCGGGTTGGGCGCGCCCCGACCCGACGATGTTGCCGCCACCCTCGCCGACCCGGAGGCGGTCCCCGACCTCCGAGCGGAAGCAGACCGCCTGCAGGCCGCGGCGGCCGCCGTGTACGCCCTGCCCGACCCGTCTTCGCGCCGCGGCCGGGAGCGGTCGGACCGGCTCCGCTTGGCCTGGTTGATCGAGGCGGAGGCGTGCCGGGCTGCCGAAGCCGCCGACCTGGCCGGTGCCACACCCGGCGCGGCCCACGTGCTGGCGGGGACGGCCCCCGCCTTGCTCGCCGTTGCCCGCGCCGTTGCCGCGGGGGAGTCGCTGCCCGGCTTCTGAGCCACAGGGCGGGAGGTGGCAGTGGTCACACCGCGCGCCATCCCGACAGGAAGCCGGGTCGCTCCGTCGAATCTCTGACGAACGAGGGGAGTGCGCCACCCGATTGACCTGAGGAACGGTTCAGGTCTAGCGTGGCACCTGAGCGAGCGTTCAGGTCGGTTGGGGGGTCCTGAGGATGGCATCTGATACGGCAACCGGGCGGAGCGGCCCGTTGCGGCCCGAGCATCTGCCCCGGGTCGCCATGGGCGCGGTGGCCGTGCTGCTGGCTGTCGCCCTGGTCGCGATGTCGGCCCAGGCCGGGCAGCGCCGGCTGGACCGCGACCGGGGTCAGCGCGTCGCCCTGTCGGGGACGCCCGACGCCGCCACCTCCGGCACCGGACCAGCGCTCCCCGCGGCCACCGGGCCGGCCTCCCCATCTGCTCCGGCCGCCTCCCGTACGGGTCAGGCGCCGGGCGCCGGGAGCGGCCCGGCCGCCGCGGGCACCGGATCGGTGAGCTCGGCGGGATCGGTCGGAGGGGCGGCCCAGGGCGCCACGGGCCAGGGCGCAGGCGGCCCGGCACCCGGGAGCGCACCGGCGACCAAGATCTACGACCCGGGCGTGACGGACCGGAGCATCCTGGTGGGCGGCTCGACGTTCCTCTCCGGGCCGGCCGCGGTCTACGGGGACCAGCTGGCCACGGGCCTGCAGGCGGGGCTCGACTCGATCAACAATGCCGGCGGCGTCAACGGGCGCACCTTCCAGCTGGTCCTCTACGACGACGGGGCCGACCCGGCCAAGCAGCTGGCCAACACCAAGCGCCTGGTCGAGGTCGACCACGTCTTCGCCCTGACCATGATCTACGCCCCAGGCCAGCTCGGGTCCTACGTCGATTCGGTGGGAATCCCGGTGTTCACCGAGGGACAGTACGACGAGGAGTTCACCAACCCGTGGTGGTACTCCCTCGGTGGGCCTCAGCGCCTGGGGTCGGTCGCCATCGCCGAGAAGGCGGCCCAGATGGGGGCCAAGAACGCGGCGATCTTCTACCTGAACGCGGGCGGCGGAAACTACACCGACGCTTATGCCAAGGCCGTCTCGGGCGACTTCCAGTCGCT
>DATGAX010000032.1:0-2187 GCA_035312965.1 Acidimicrobiales bacterium | reverse complement strand
CCGGGCGCGACCATGGGTTGGACGACCGCACCTCCCATGCTGGTTCCCAGCCGGGCCGCCATGGCGCGGTATGCCTCGGCCACCGCCTCCGGCGATCCGAGACCGACCGCCACCCCGCCGACATCGGTCTTGTGCACGATGCCGGGCGCGCCTGCCTTGAGCACGACGGGAAAACCGAGCTTGGCGGCGACCAGCGCTGCTTCCTCCCCATCCCCTGCGGTTGCGGTCGGGACGAGCGGGATCCCAAAGGTGGCGAGGACCTCGGCGGCCTCGAGGGCGTCGAGCCAGCGACCCTCGGGCGGCGCCGTGGCCAGCATGCGGTGCACGATGGCGCGGGCGCGCTCGTCGTCGACTCCGGGCAGATCGGGCACCACCCCGCCGGGGCGAGCAAGCCAGCGCCCGTGGCCGGAGGCGTGGCCGAGAGCCCGCACCGCCTGCTCTGGGAACGGGAAGGCGGGCACCGCCGGGCCGCCATCGTGGGACAACAGCGTGCCGGCACCGACTCGGGTAGCGAGGAACGTGGCCACCACCGGCTTGGCGGGGTGGCGGGCGGCGGCGGCGGTGGCGGCGCCAGCCACGTCGTCGGCCCGAGTGACCAGGGGTGGGGTGAAGATCACCACGGCGGCGTCGACATCGTCGTCGGCCAGGATCGTGTCCAACGCCCGCTCGTAGTGGCCAGCCGTGGCCGAGGCTATGAGGTCGACGGGGTTGCCCACCGAGGCCTCCGGCGGCAGGAACCCGGCCAGGGCGGCCGTCGTCTGAGGGGCGAGCTCGGCCAGGGTCAGCTCGGCGTCCTCACAGGCGTCAGCGGCCAGGATGCCGGGGCCTCCGGAGTTGCCGACGATCGCCACCCGCGCGCCCGCAGGCGCCGGCTGGTTGGCGAGCAGCAGGGCCACATCGAACATCTCGGCCATGGTCGCGACCCGGATCACGCCCGCCTGGCGGAACAGGGCGTCGGCCGCGACGTCGGGAGCAGCGCCGCCGCGGTGTGCGAGGACGCCGCCCGTGCGCCGATGGCAGTCCGGCCGCTCTTGATCACCACGATCGGCTTGGAACCCGCCACGCGGCGGGCGATGCGGGCGAACTTGCGGGGGTTCCCGAAGGACTCGAGGTAAAGGAGGATGACGTCGGTCGAGGGGTCGGCTTCCCAGTACTGGAGCATGTCGTTGCCGCTGATGTCGGCCTTGTTGCCCACCGACACGAAGGAGGACACACCGAGGCGGAGCTCTCCGGCCCGCTCCAGCACTGCGATGCCGAGAGCGCCGGACTGGGAGAGGAACCCCACCCTCCCAGGGGCTGGCGGCGTAGGGGCGAAGGTGGCGTTCATGGCCACACCCGGCGCGGTGTTGATTATGCCCATGCAGTTCGGCCCCACCACCCGCATCCCGTGGCGCCGAGCGAGGGTGATCAGCTCCGCCTGGCGACCCCGTCCCTCCTCGCCGGTCTCGGCGAAGCCCGCCGAGATCACCACCAGGCTGCGCACGCCCGCACGGCCGCACTCCTCCACCACCGCCCCAACCGCGGCGGCAGGCACCACGATCACGGCCAGGTCGACCCGCTCGGGGACCTCGCCGACGCGGGCGTAGGCGTGGACGCCCGCTATCGAGGCCGCTGCCGGGTTCACCGGGTACACGGTGCCGCCGAAGCCTCCCGCCAGCAGGTTGCGAAACAGCTCGTGGCCGATGGTGCCCGGCGTCCGGCTGGCCCCGACCACGGCGATGGCCGATGGCCGCAACAGCTGACGCACCGACGCCACTTGGGCTCGCCGTTCCCGCTCCTCCACCGCGCCCAGCGAGCCGGGCGTCTCGTCGGTCGGGAACTCGACGTGAACCACCCCGCCCGACACCGAGGACCGCACGTCGAAGCCCGCGTCGCGGAACACGCCGAGCATGGAGGTGTTACCGGCCAGGGTGTCGGCGTCGAAGCGGCGGATGCCCCGCTCACGGCCCGCGGCCGCAAGCTGCTCGAGCAGGAGCGAGCCGATGCCACGTCCCTGATGGGCGTCGGCGACCACGAAGGCGACCTCGGCCACGTCGGTGCCGTGGCGGTCGTAACGGGCCACCGCCACCATCTCGTCCTCGACGGTGGCGACCAGGGCGAAGCGGTCGCCGTAGTCGACGGTGGTGAAACGCTCGACCTCCTTCTCCGACAGGCGGGGGTGAGGACTGAAGAACCGGCGGTAGACGG
>DATGAX010000031.1:0-3074 GCA_035312965.1 Acidimicrobiales bacterium | reverse complement strand
CGACGAGATCAGGCAGCGGTTCCTGCCCGGGATCATCAACGGGAAGGACCGGTGGTGCCAGGGGTTTAGCGAGCCCGACGCCGGCTCCGACCTGGCCTCGCTCAAGACCCGGGCCGTCGCGGAGGGCGACGACTACGTCATCCACGGGCACAAGGTCTGGACCAGCTACTCGGACGTCGCCGACTGGTGCCTGCTGCTCGCCCGGACCGATCCCGGTGTGGCCAAGCACCGGGGGCTCACAGCCTTCGCCGTCCCCATGCGCCAGCCCGGAATAGAACAGCGCCCGCTGCGGATGATCAACGGAGTCACCCGCGAGTTCGGCGAGGTCATCTTCGACGGCGCCCGGGTGCCCAAGGCCAATATCATCGGTGCCCTGGGCGAAGGGTGGCGGCTGGCGATGACCATCGTGAGCCACGAACGCGAACCGGGCGAGCTCGGCTACGTCGCCCGGTACACCAAGGCGGTCAACGAGTTGGTCCGCCAGGTCAGTGACGACCCCGGCGCCTACCGGTCCGAGCAGGTTCGCGATCTCACGTGGGCGGTCGTGGAGGCGGAGATGCTCCGCCTCCATGTGTGCCGCCGGCTGTCGGACCGGCTGCAGGGAATCTCACACGGACCGGAAGGGTCGGTGGACAAGCTGCTCATGACGGCAGTGGAGCAGGCCGTCGGCCACGCCGCCCTCGCGGTCGGGCGCGACGACACCGCCCTCAACGTCTATTTGTACAGCCGCGCCCAGAGCGTGATGGGAGGTACCTCGCAGGTGCAACGAAACCTGATCGCCACCCGTATCCTCGGGCTCCCATGAGCCCTTACCAGCTTCCCGAAGAGATCCAGGTCGAGGCGGACGGGCCGGTGCGCATCGTCCGGCTCAACCGGCCCGAGCAGCTCAACGCCACCAACCACGTCCTCCATCAGGGGCTGGCCGAGCTGTGGCCGCAGCTGGATGCCGACGAGGGCGCGCGGGTGGCCGTGATCACCGGCAACGGGCGGGCCTTCTCGGCCGGGGGCGACTTCACCTACATCGACGAGCTGACCACCGACACCCGGCTGCGGACCGAGAGCCTCACCCACGGCCGCCAGATCGTGACCGGCATGGTCCGCTGCCGGGTGCCGATCGTGGCCGCCGTCAACGGGCCGGCGGTCGGCCTCGGCTGCAGCCTGGTGGCCCTGTCGGACATCTCTTTCATGGCCGAGAGCGCCCACCTGGCCGACCCGCACGTCCTCATCGGGCTGGTGGCGGCCGACGGCGGGCCGGTCACCTGGCCGCTGCTGATCAGCCTGCAGCTGGCCAAGGAGTACGCCCTCACCGGCGACCGCATCCCAGCGGAGCGAGCCGCCGCCATCGGGCTGGTCAACCACGTGTGCCCCGACGACGAGGTCCTCGAACAGGCTCTGGCCTGCGCTCACCGCATCGCCAAGCTGCCCCAAGGGGCGGTCGAGGACACCCGCCGGGTGCTCAACCTCCACATGGAGCGGGCCGTGCTGGCCACTGTCGACTTCGCGTTCAGCGCCGAGTACCGCTCGTTCGACTCGCCCGAGCTGCGGGCCAACCTCGACCGCTTCCTCAAACGGACGGAGCCCGACTGATGACCACCCGCCAGATGTCGCTCGTCGCGTTCATGCAGGCCGGCAGTACCACGGTCTACGCCGGATCGTGGCGCCACCCGGCGGCCGACCACGGGTTCCTCACGCCCGGCTACTACCAGAAGCTGGGCCGCACCCTCGAAGACGGTTGCTTCGACCTCATGTTCTTCGACGACCGGTTGGCCATGCCCGGCATCTACGGCGGTTCGGTGGCCGACGCGGTGCGCCTCGGTGCCCGGCCGGTCAAGCTCGACCTGTCCGTGGTGCTCGGTCTGGTAGCGGGCGCCACGGACCACATCGGTCTGGGCGCCACCTATTCGACGACCTACTACACGCCGTTCCACGTGGCCCGGACGTTCGCCACTCTCGACCACATCTCCGGCGGGCGGGCCGCCTGGAACGTGGTGACCTCCGTCAACGACTCGGAGGCCCAGAACTACGGCTTCCGCGAGCACCTGGGCCACGACGAGCGCTACGACCGGGCCGACGAGTTCCTGGAGGCGACGGCCGGGCTGTGGGACACCTGGGGCGACGACGCGCTCGTGCTGGACCGGGAGACACCCGTGTTCGCCGATCCGGGCCAGGTGAGGGAGCTCGGCTTCGACGGCAAGTGGTTCAGCGTCCGGGGCCCTCTCACGGTGCCCCGATGCCCTCAGGGCCGTCCGGTCCTCATGCAGGCCGGCTCGTCGGGGCGGGGCCGGGACTTCGCAGCTCGGTGGGCGGAGCTGATCTTCACCGGTGATCCCGGCCTCGACGTGGCCCGCAACCACTACCGGGATCAGAAGGAGAAGATCGCCGGGCAGGGGCGTGACCCCGAGTCGATCAGGATGCTCCCGATGGCCTACACGGTGGTCGGTGAGTCGGCCGCCCACGCCGAGGCGCGGGAGCAGGTGTTCCTGCACGACCTGGTCGATCCGGTCGCTTCCCTGGCCCTGCTGTCGGAGTTGATGAACTACGACTTCTCCGGGTTGCCGCTCGACGCGCCGATCACCGACGAGCTGATCGAGTCGGTATCTGGCATCCGGGGGCTGGTGCAGAACATGCGCCGGCACATCGGCGGCGACCATGTGACGCTGGCCGACCTGGCCGGCCACCGGGCCACCCTGCTGCAAGGGCCTCGCTTCGTCGGAACGGCCACACAGATCGCCGACCAGATGGAGGAGTGGTTCCACGGCGGGGCGTGCGACGGCTTCGTGATCGCCGCCACCCATGTTCCCGGCGCCTACGAGGACATGGTCCGGTTGGTGGTGCCGGAGCTGCAGAGGCGGGGACTTTTCAGGGACCGCTACGCCGGCTCGACGTTGCGGGACCACCTCGGCCTGGCCCGGCCCGAGCGGGCGGCCTGACCGGTGGCGCCTCCCGTCCGCCGCCGCCGATCCGAGCTGGCCACTCCGGCCAGCAGTGAGGGCATGTGCCTCAAGGCCGCATCGAGCGGTGCCGATCTGGTCTTCCTCGACCTCGAGGACGCGTGCGCACCCTCGGCCAAGGAA
>DATGAX010000030.1:0-3496 GCA_035312965.1 Acidimicrobiales bacterium | reverse complement strand
CGAGCGGCTGAGTGGCTCCCGTCGGGTCGGTTCCGTCGCAATGTGGCTCACCGTCGGCTACTACCCGTTGGTGTACTGGTCGCTGCGCGGCACCGAAGTGGCGCTCCTCAGCTTCTGGATCTGTGCCGCCTGCCTGCTCAGCCTCCGTGTTCAAGCCGGGGGTGGTCGACGCGATGTGTTCCTCTTGGCCGGGATCGGGGGGCTCGCTTTCCTGACGAGACCCGATGCGATCGTTGCGATGGCGGTGATGGACGGCTGGGTGATCCTCAACGTCCCGCGCCAGGATCGGCGGCGTTTGGCGACCGCTCTGTTCGGATCGCTCCTTGCCGTCGTAGCCACCAGCACCATCTTCCGAGAGCTGTACTACGGGCAGCTGCTCCCGAACACCTATTACTTGAAGGTCTCCGGGACCCCGCTCGGCATCCGTCTGCGGCGGGGGTCTGCGGCGTTGTTCGCCACGTGGGCGAAGGAGCTCGGGCTGCCCTCGGTGCTCGCCGCATGGGCGTGGATCCGTCATCGCGCCGATCGGCCCTTGACGTTGGTTCTTGGCGTGGTGCTCGCCCAGATCGTCTACGACTGGTATGCGGGCGGCGACGTGTGGGACTTTGCCGGCGTCACCAGTCGATACGTCGTCGTCGTGTGCCCCCTTCTTCTCGCCGCCACATCGGTGGCGGTCGCCGACATCGCCGCCGGCCGCCTGTCGCTTCGAGACCGGGCCGGGCTGGCTGCCGGGGTGACGGCCTGGCTCCTGGTGCGTTGGTCCGGATATCTGCCGTGGTCGACGCTGCTCGGCCCGGGCCGGTTGTCACCGGACTCCAGATTCTGGCGACTGGCCCTGCCATCGCTGGCCGTCCTCCTGCTCGTCGTCCTGCTCGGGATTCGCCCGATACAGGCGGCGGGGCGGGTCGGCCTCGGTCGGGCCGCGGTGGTCGCGATGGTCGTGGCTCTCGGCCTGGTGATGTCCGCCCGATGGCTGGACACGTGGGTGCACGATCGCGGCTACTTCGTCGCAGATGACGACGCCCTGGCCCAGTTGGCCATGTCATTCAGGATGGACACCTCACCGCGCGTGTCGATCGCCGGCGTTGCCGTCGGCCAATTCGGGTACTACAGCGACCGGACCATCATCGACCTCTTCGGCAAGACCGACTCGGTGGTGGCCCATACTCCTCCCCATCGACTGCCGTACTTCCTGCCGGGTCATGACAAGTGGGACTACTCCTACAGCGTCGGCACCCTTCGTCCCGACATCACGCCCAGGCTGCCCGATGCCACGCCCACGGATATGCAAGACCTCACCCGGTGGGGCTACCAGCCTCTCGACGGCACGGGATGGTGGATCCGGACGGCGTCCGCCGGCAGCTTCGACGAGGTGGACCTCATCCCGGCCCTCCGGGACTTCGACCGCCGGATTTCCGGGTAGCGACTTCCGCAGGACGGGACGTGGCTGGGGAGTAAATGGCGGGCATGCCGCGCCGCGGCACGGCCTACGACAAGCCGGCCGGGCTGATCCGCCGCAATCCGTTTCCCAAGCCCGTGCGTAGTTAATCGTGACCACTCACAGGAGGAGGCTGGGATGAAACGTGCCCTGGTTGGATTCATGGTGGCCGGCGGGCTGACGCTGATGGCGCCGGCGTCGATGGCGTTCGCCGACACGAGCCCGAATGGGCCGGGTCAACCCGGAGCGCCCGGGACTACGTGTGGCGGTCCGGCCGGCAACGCCAACTCGACGCCTGGAGCCTCGGCGTCGGCGCAGGGGTCGCCGTTCAACCCGAGCGGTAGGGCCGGCCAGGTCTACGCCGGCAACCCCGGAACCGCTTCTTTGGCCCACGCTCAGAGCACCCACGCGGTGTCGCAGTACGACATCGCCTGCTTCCAGGTGTCGAACTAGGCGCAGCCCGCGAGCGGCGGGGACGGCTCGCCGGCCGCTCCCCTCCGCTCGCTACTGCCCGCCGGGTCACGGATCCGGCACGCCCCTCCGCGGTCACTGTTAGCGTGTGCCCCGGCGGTCCCGCTCGACACGGGCGGGATCGGGGCAAGGACCCGAGACCGTAAAGGGGGCATATGGCCTGGGAGAAGACAGAGGACTGGAAGAACGCCCTCGAGTCGATCGGGATGACCGAGTTCTTCAGGGACACGACCATCCCGGACTCGATAGACGGCGTGCTCTCCGACGGTAACTGGGAGGTCATCTTCCACCAGTACACCAAGGCCGAGTACAACTCCGAGAACATCGAGTTCCTCCGGGCGGTGCGGACATTCGAGACGTCCGGCGATCTCAACCAGGCGGCCGAGATCTACAAGGAGTTCGTGGCCGAGACGGCCCCCCGGCAGGTCAACCTGCGGGGCTCCAACCGGGCCGACCTGGATGAGATCTTCGGCCCGGACAAGGAAGGGATCGGGCCGCCCAATCTCTTCGACGGGGCGAGGGACGAGATCATCGGCATGATCAAGAACGACGCCTTCCCCCGCTTCAAGGCCTCCGCGTCGAAGGCCCAGCAGGCCATGGCCGAGGAGATCGACTGGGACAACATGGGGGGCCGGGATCGGTCGGAGAGCGTGGCCGGCCCGTCCGGTGGCGGCGAAGCCGCTTGGCATCCCGATCCGGCCGGCAAGCACGATCTGCGCTACTGGGACGGATCGGCGTGGACCGACCACGTCAGCACAGGCGGCCAGACGAGCACCGACCCGATGTAGGCAGAGCGATCCGGCCCGGGCCGACCAGCGGGAGCGGGTCAGGTCCCCGTGCTGCTGCGGCGCTGACCCACGAACGCGACCACGCCGATGGCCAAGAGGACGAGCGCGGCGGCCAGCCACGGCCAGGGGGTCCATTCCTCGACACAGCTCTGGCCGGAGCCGTCGGCATGGCATACGTTCCCCGGCCCCTCCCGGTTGAGGTAGGAGACGTAGAGCAGCGGGACGGCCAACCCGCTGACCAGCCCGACCAGGCCCCGGCCACTGCTCGTCCGGACCAGGATCAGCGTGGCGATCAGCGCGACAGGTAGGAGGAAGACACCTACCGAGGCCACGGCCAGCACGGCCGCGCACCATGCCGCGCCGACCAGCGCCCAGGCCGCGAACCAGACCCACGCGCCGCCGGGAGGGGTCATCCGTGGGCCGACCCCTCAGTCCGCCAGGAGTCTCTCGATGCGCTGCAGGGTGGCGGCCATGTCCCGCGCCGTCGCCTCCGTCGCGGTGCGCACCATGCGCCGGGTGAGCGGCGACTCCTGCGAGATGTCCCACGTCTCCTTGACCAGGGTCCCGGAATCGACCGGCTCGAGCTCGTAGCGCCAGACCCGGCCGCCGAAGAACCGGCCCAAAGCGGTCGGACCGAACGTCTGCCAGGCGATCCTCCGGCCTTCTTCGAACTCGATGACCGTGCTCACCATGGAGTAGGGGACTCCCATCCGCATGGCCATCCGGAAGGAGCTGCCCATACTCAGGCGCGACCCCGGACCTTTGAGGGCCTGCACGTGCCCCGAACCGTCGAGGTCGC